>CAZDHN010000031.1:0-18442 GCA_964505115.1 uncultured Planctomycetaceae bacterium | reverse complement strand
CACGACAGAACTTACGACCTCTCGTGACGATGTTGGTGAGAAATACGGGCTAGGAATCTCGGCGAACCAACAGCTTTCATTACACTCTGATTGGAGAGCCAAGGCAAGGGGGAAGCGGGGGTGGCATTGGCAGCTCGCCCGCCTTTTATCTCTCACTTTTTGGATCTCGTCCCCCAAACCCGACCAGCAATTCCAAGCCCTTGCCCTCACACGACTTACGACGAAAAATCGACCCAATGGCGACCGGCAAGAAAAAACGGCCGGTTGGTGTAGTAATTTTTTTTCAGTTCGCGTATGATTGGCCGCCCGGATCGGTCTGGATCAGCGAATCTGTTGGGCCGGCTACCAGGGAGATATCCCGGCCAGTACGACGATAACGGCCAGGATACCCAGCAGTCCCAACAGAATCCACCAGCCGGGCCGTCCGGACCAGATGCTGTTGTCCGCCGTGATGTAGGTGCCGCAGGCGGGGCAACAGACGGCGTCTTCGTAGACTTCGGCACCACACTCGGGGCAAGGCACGGTCTCGGTTGACTCGTCGTCATCGAAATCGTCGTTGTCGAAATCGCTGTCGGGATACTCGTTATCGTCTAGTTCATTTTCCGGCTCGTCGAACCACTCGGGATCGCTTGGCATTAGGTTTGTCTCCTGGCATCGGGCGTTCTCATATCTATACCACACACGGCCATAAACTGCGCTTTTGACGTCATTACATAATAAGGCGGAACCTCAATTTGTGACCGTGCAGCGTATCAATAGGGTTCCGAAATTCAGATGATCCGTCAAGGAGGACGATCGTGAATTCGCTCAAGACACTCTTTGTCATGGCCGTGCTGGGGATAATCGCCTATGCCGCCTATGTGTCGATAAACAACAATCCGGCACCATCGGACCCCCAGCCGTGGGAAGCGCCGACGGTCGAGTTGCCCGGCTCCGGCCCGACCTCGCCGAATGCAGCGACCGCGCCGCCCTTCGCGCCCGGCCCGACAGCAGCGGCCGCGTTGCCTCCGGGTCAACCGAACGTACCGACCGCCGCCCCGTATACCAGGCCGGCTGCCAACGTCTCGATGCCTTCCGCCACCGACGTAAACGCACCGGCCAGCGGTTACACTGCCAGCGGGCCGGCTGCCCGGCAAAACGTCCCCGCTCCGAGCACCGATTATACAACCAACGGCAATCCTCCGCCGGCTGCCGGCATTGGTCAGGCTCCGCCGTCGGGTATTGGGCCGTCGGGTATTGGGCCGTCGGGTATCGGCACGCCGGTCGCGTCTACCGGGGCGGTCCCCAACGCGACCCAACCGGGCGCGTGCATTCCGCCTGGGAGCTTCGAAACCTTCGCGCAACAAGTCCAAACCAAGCTGGACGAAGGTCGGCTGTCGGAGGTCCTTGCCGAACTGACGCCCTGGCGCAACGCCCCGAAGCTTTCGGCCGAACAGGCCCAGCAAGTGCAGGGATTGCTGAACCAACTGGCCGGCACCGTGGTCTATTCGCAACAGCACTTGCTCGAACCGCCCTACACCGTCCGGCAAGGCGATACGCTGGAGACAATCGGCCGGCAGTATAATGTGCCGGGTAAACTGCTGGCCAATATCAACGGCATCCGCAATCTCCAGGACTTGCAGCCGGGCCAGCAGTTGAAGGTTGTGCGCGGCCCGTTCGACGCGGAAATCAGCTTGGAAAAATACGAGTTGGTTTTGACTCTTCAAGGGCGCTACGCCGGACGCTTTACCGTCGGCCTCGGCCGCGACCAGCAAACCCTGGCCGGCACTCACATTGTCCGCGAGAAAACCAACAAACCAATTCCGGGCGCTTCCACCCCGGTCGGTATGGCTCGTAACCCTGCGCCCGGCACCCAATGGATCGGGCTGAACGGACAAATCGGCATCCACGGCACGAACAACCCGCAAGATGTCGGGCGACCGGGCGGAAACGGCTGGATTATCCTCTCCAATAGCGATATGGGCGACGTCTACGATATCCTGTCCGTCGGTTCCCGCGTGGTCATTCGCCGATAATCCGAAGCTTCTCCCCCCTTTCTTCCTCGCTCGGTACGTGGTATACACGGACACGTTTGCCAGTGTCGGCTTGTCTGGCAGTGTGAGTTGCAGTAGCCGCCAGCGGAAGCTGGCGGTTGCTCCGCGGCCTGTTTACACTTTTCCATGCGGACTGTCGTGTTGGCCAACCGCCAGCTTCCGCTGGCGGCTATTGTGGAATCATTTTGTACGAGATAGTTACCCCCGCCACCACCACCGGGAATCCACCGTGTACGACAAAGAAGCTCTGACCTCGCTTATTCGGCATAAAGCGCTGAAATTCGGCGATTTCACACTCGCCTCGGGAAAGAAGGCCACCTATTACCTCGACGGGAAGCAGGTCACGCTCGACCCGCACGGCGCTCGACTGGTTGCCGAGGGTATCCTCGACCTGTTGGACGCCAACAACATGCCGGCGGCGGTTGGCGGGATGTCGATTGGAGCCGATCCGATCACGGCCGCCGTGGTAACCATGTCGTCAGTCCGCGGCACGCCCATCGTCGGGTTCATGGTCCGCAAGGAGTCGAAGGGGCACGGCACCAACCAGTTCATCGAGGGGCCCGTGAAACCCGGCAACGAAGTGGTCATCGTCGAAGACGTGGTGACCACGGGCGGCTCGTCGCTGAAGGCGATTGAGCGGGCGGAAGCGTTCGGGCTGAAGGTTACCCAGGTAATCGCCATAATCGACCGACTGGAAGGCGGCGCCAAAGCCTTCACCAATGCCGGTTATCCGCTAGCCAGCCTACTCGACATCCGCGATTTCGGCATTGATCCACCGGCGACGTAGGCCGCGTCCCCGCAGAATTCTGAATCTCAACCCGCGCCATCAGCCGATAGAGGTAAGTGGTCTCTCCATTTCCTCCGTCGGCACATCACGCGGGTCCGCATCGTGGAAACCTCTCTGCATCGCGAACTGAAAACGTACTACGCCGGCGACGGGGCACGGTTCGAAGTGCCCGTCGGCAAGTACCGCATCGACGTGGTCTCCGAAGGCCGGCTGGTGGAAATCCAGCACGGTTCGCTGGCGGCCATCCGCGACAAGGTCCGCGAACTGCTCGACGACCACGACGTGACCGTGGTCAAGCCGATCGTGGTCCGCAAGCTGTTGATTAAGCAGACAGCCAAGGGTGGTCGGGTGACCGGACGGCGGATGAGCCCCAAACGGGGTACGCTGCTGAATCTGTTCGACGAGCTGGTCCACTTCACCACCGTCTTCCCACACCGGCGACTTACGCTGGAAGTGCCACTGGTCGATATCGAGGAGTGGCGATATCCGGGCCACGGCCGGCGACGCCGCTGGCGACGGAACGACCATGTGGTTGAAGACCAACGACTCGTGGACATCCACGAGACACACCGGGTGAAAACGGCCGCCGATCTGGCCGATCTGGCCTCCTGCTCGCTACCCAAGCAGTTTCATACGGGCCATCTGGCCGAGTCGCTTTCGGTCGACCGCTGGATTGCCCAGCGTATCGCCTACTGTTTCCGCAAGGTAGGCACCGTCCGTCAGGTGGGCAAACAGGGCAACGCCCGACTCTACGAGTTCGTCGCCCGGAAGCGAAAGCGGCGTCGATAGACTGGTACGGGCGTTATAAAGCCGCGACCGTTGGTCGCGCCTGGCGCTTGTGAAGGATCGTCACTTCCAGCGCAGTCCGCGCGACCAACGGTCGCGGCTTTATAGCCGAAAAGGCTCATTCCGGCCGGCTCGGGTTCCGATTGTATCGATACGGTAAGCCGGGGGGGGCCGCGTGCCGTTCTGTGTGGTAAGCTGGGTAATATAGTAGTCAGGTTTGAGTTTTG
Organism: uncultured Planctomycetaceae bacterium; assembly: GCA_964505115.1. Taxonomy (GTDB): domain Bacteria; phylum Planctomycetota; class Planctomycetia; order Pirellulales; family Thermoguttaceae; genus CAZDHN01. Next base: position 14,609 of record CAZDHN010000031.1, on the reverse strand, counting down.
CCCCCTTTCTGATAGCCTCAAGGGGATGGCCGCGAAGAGATTGGCTCTCCACGCGACCCGTCCAACGGAGTTACGAAGAGTTAACATTCTGCTTGCATCAAGCGAAGCCGTTCCATTTGCCAAGACGGGCGGGCTGGCCGATGTCTGCGGCTCGCTGCCGATCGAATTGGCCGGGCTGGGTCACGATGTGGCCCTCATCCTGCCCGCCTACCGCCAGACGCGGTACTGCGCAGTGCTGATCGAGCCGATGGGGATCGATTTCATCGTTCCGATCGGGAGCAAGACGGTCACCGGGCACTTGCTCAAGAGCACTCTGCCGGGCGGCCAAGTGCCGGTCTATCTGGTCCAACAGGATCAATACTACGATCGGGAGGAGCTATACCGGGCCGATGGCGAGGACTACGTGGACAACTGCGAGCGGTTCATCTTCTTCTCTCGCGCGGTGATGGAGGCTGTCCGGCTGCTGAACCTGCCGGTCGACGTGATTCATGCCAACGACTGGCAGACCGGGTTGGTGCCCGCCTATCTACGGGTAGAATACAGTGGCCGGCAGGGCTACGAGCAAATCGCCTCGCTGTTCACAATCCACAATCTGGCGTATCAGGGCAAGTTCTGGCACTGGGACATGCTGCTGACCGGGCTGGACTGGAAATATTTCAACTGGCATCAAATGGAGTTTCATGGCAAACTGAACCTGATGAAGACCGGCATGACATTCGCCGACTCGATCAGCACGGTTAGCCCCCGCTACGCCGAGGAGATACAATCCGCGCCGTTGGGCTGCGGTTTGGAGGGCGTGTTGCGTCAGCGTCGCGACGTGCTCTCGGGAGTACTCAACGGCATCGACCCGAAGCAGTGGAACCCGGTTTCCGACCCCCTTCTGCCGGCCAACTACGGCTCGGATTCCGTCGGCCGAAACAAGCCGATCTGCAAAACGCAGCTTCAGGAAGAGTTCGACTTGCCCGAGCGGTCCGACGTGCCGCTGGTGGGTCTGATCGGCAGGCTTTGCGACCAGAAGGGGTTCGATCTGGTGGTGGACGTCATACGCGAGCGGGCCGAGGAAATGGATCTTCAATGGGTCATATTGGGTACCGGCGAACCGAAGTACTACGAGTTGCTCGAGGCGCTTGCCGAGCGGTTCCCCGACAAGGTAGCCGTCCGGCTGGAGTTTTCCAATCCGCTGGCCCATTTGATTGAAGCCGGCGCCGACCTGTTTCTCATGCCCAGCCTCTACGAACCGTGCGGCCTGAACCAACTCTACAGCTTGAAGTACGGCACCGTGCCCGTGGTCAGGGCGACCGGCGGACTGGCCGACACGATCACCGACGCCAACGAGGATACCCTGGCGGCCGGAACGGCCAACGGGTTCAGCTTCCAGGAGTACAGCGCTTCGGCATTGAGCGAGACACTCAATCGGGCCTGCAACGCTTACGGCCGACCGGATGTTTTTGGGCAACTTATCGCCACCGGCATCCGGCAGGACTGGTCCTGGACACACAGCGCGAAGGAGTACGAGAAACTCTACGAGCAGACCATTGCGCTGCGCGGCGCGGGTTAGACTCGGTGCGGGAATAGCCGTAGCTGGATTCGCAAGAATTCAGCCGTGATGCGAAGAACCGAATTCTTGCGAATCCGGCTACGAGATGCCAGTAGCGAGGGATTGCCATGCACGATGTCTGCCTGGTGCTGTTCTGGCACCAACATCAGCCGTACTATCCTGACGACGTCAGCGGTGAGAACCCCATGCCCTGGGTCCGCTTGCACGGGACCAAGGACTACTGGGGAATGGCCAAGCTGCTGGACGAAGTGCCCGAAATGCACGCCGTCATCAACTTGGTACCCAGCCTCCTGAGTCAATTGACGGCCTACACCGATTCGGGTCATCAGGATACTCATTTGCGCATCTCGCGTCTGCCGGCCGACGGGCTGACCGAAGAAGACATGCACTACCTGCTGGACAACTTCTTCATGGTCCATCCCGACCACATGATTCGGCCGTATCGTCGCTACAACGACTTGTATCGCAAGCGGGGCGTGTCGGTCGATCCGGCGGCTCGGGCGAGAAAACGCTTCAACAAGAGAGACGTTATCGACTTGCAGGTCTGGTCGAATCTGGCCTGGATCCACCCGCTCGCCTTCGAGGCGGATCCCGATCTGGCCGAGTTCCAGAAGAAAGGGCGGAACTGGACGGAGAAGGAAAAGCAGTGGTTCCTGGACAAGCAGATGGAACTGCTGGGCGAAGTGATTCCCTTGCACCGCAAGCTACAGAATCGCGGCCAACTGGAGCTGACCACCACACCCTTCTACCACCCCATTCTCCCCTTACTTTGGGATAAACGCCAGGCACGCCGCGCAATGCCCGGCGTGGTGCTGCCGGAATTCCTCGACAGCTACCACCAGGACGCCACCCGGCAGATCGAGATGGCCGTCGATTACCACAAGAATATTTTCGGCCGGAAGCCCCGCGGCATGTGGCCTTCGGAAGGTTCCGTCTGTCAGGAAATTATCCCCTCGATCGCCAAGGCGGGCATTCAATGGATAGCCACCGACGAGGAGATTCTCTCCTGCTCGACCGACGGTTGGGTATCGCGCGACGGCAACGGCTTCCTGCGCAATCCGGAGATGCTCTACCGGCCCTGGCGAGTGGAACACGAGGGCAAACAGGTTCAGGTCGTCTTTCGCGACCACGCCATGAGCGACCAGATCGGGTTCCATTACCAGCGCTACGCCACCGACCACGCCGTGGACGACTTCTTCGGTAAAGTCGAGGCCGTCGGCAACGCCACCAAGGCAAACGCCGGGCATCGGCCCACGCTGCTAAGTATCATCCTCGACGGCGAGAACTGCTGGGAATACTATCCCAACAGCGGGGTGGATTTCCTCCGAACACTCTACCGGCGAATCACCCAGCATCCCAAGATCGAGCCGGTCAGGGTCTGCGACTACCTCAAGGATTACCCCGCGACCGACCGCCTGGGGCACCTCTTTCCCGGCAGTTGGATTCAGCACAATTTCGGCATCTGGATCGGACATCCCGAATGCAATCGGGCCTGGGACGCCTTGGATCAAACTCGCCGGCACCTGGCCAGAGCCACCAAGGAAGAGTCCAAGCCGGCCGAGCAACTCGAGCGGGCGTGGAAAGAACTGTTTATCGCCGAAGGAAGCGATTGGTTCTGGTGGTTTGGCGACGATCACTCCAGCGAGCAGGACAACCTGTTCGACCGGCTCTTCCGAAGACATCTGCAAAACGTCTACCTGACGCTGGGCGATCAACCGCCCGTCGAATTGGCCCGGCCCATCAGCCGGGGACACCGCGGTGGCCGGGCCCATTCCGAGCCAACCGGCCTGCTCGACGTCAAGGTCGACGGCCGCCGGACATACTTCGAGTGGATCAACGCCGGCCAATACGTCTGCCAAGGCGCCCGGGGCACCATGAGCATGGCCGCCGAAAGCCTGTTGTCCGATCTCTTCTTCGGATTCGACACCAAAAGGCTACTGCTGCGGCTGGACACCAAGGGCGGGCCGGTGCGCGAGCGGCTGGCCGAAATCGACACGCTGCGAGTTGTCTTCTTCCAGCCCGAAGGCTTTGAACTGATAGTCAAGCGCCCGGCCGAAAAAGCGCCGGCTGTCGAATTATATCACAACGACAAGCCGGTAACCGAGTCGCGCGTCGAAGCGGCGGCCGACATGCTGCTGGAGCTGGCCGTTCCCTTTCGTAGCCTGGCCGTCTCGACCGACGATCTGATTCATTTCTGCGTGGAGTTGATCCAAGAGGACAGCGGTATCGAACGCGCCCCCACCGAGGGCGCAATCGAAACAAGCGTTCCCTCGCCCGACTACGAACTGATTATGTGGCAAGCGTGAGCGGTAGTGAGTAGTTGATGGTTGGTAGTTGGTGTCATAGACTATTGTGAGTTGATTATTCGGCTTCTGGCGTGGAAGAAGACGCTTCCGGAGGGATCGCAACAATGACAAACGCACCGAACCGGTTGCTGGGTCTATCGTTGACGATGGCCCTATCGTTGGCGTTGGCCCTATCGTTGGCGTTGGCCTTGTCGGGGACCGTCCGGTATCGGCCGACGAAACGCTATTCGTCGCCGGCCCGCACCACTTGAAGGCGGCAAGACGGCGAACAAGGCCCTGGAGCTTGATGAAGACAAGGTTTACGAAATCAGCGTGACTGTCGATCTGACTTCCGGCCAGGTAACCGTGAAGACGAACGGGGCGACCGTGACGGCCACTCTGGAACGCCCTCCGGGCAGCGTCTCCTATTTGGGCTACGCGGTCCTGAACGCCGCCACGGATTTCAGCCCGATCGAAGTCTCTACCAAGTAGCGATTGCCCCCTCGTCAGGCGAGCTACCCGCTAGTCGGCAGCCGACGGCTGGCCGCGGTTAGCCTCCGTCGCGAAAAGGACGTTGGTCCGGTAGACTTTATCCGCGAAGGCAACCATCTCTTGTGTCGCGGGTGCCAAACGGCGCACATCCGCCTCGTCACGTACCGCCGTCATCGAGGGCACATGAAATCCCGAAGGTATCGTCACGCCCTCCACAAGGGCTTGGTGCATCACGATCGCGCCGACGTCCAGCGTGGCGTTGAAGACGACGCTGTTGAAACCGATGAAGCAGTCCTCGCCAATCTGACACGGCCCATGGACGACCGCGGCGTGTGCCACCGACGATCTGGGGCCGATCTTCACTCCCGTGCCACCCAAGGCATGCACGACCGCGCAATCCTGTACGTTGGCCTCTTTGCAGACGATAACTGGCTGCACGGTCCCGTCCGACCCGGGCTCATCGGCCCGGAGCACGGCATGCGGTCCGACGAAGGCTCCGTCTTCGACAGACACATTGCCGATCAAGGTTGCCGTGTGATGCACGAACGCCGTTAACGCGATCTTCGGAGAATCACCGAGAGAATTCGATTCAAGTCCCATACACTCTTCCCTCAATGCATTATAGTTTTGGCAGGAGCAGAACGCCTAACGATTCCTTCTCATTGCACCAAGACCGGCATACCCATCATCGGCCAGATCAGCCAGACGAAGACGCCCAATACGATCATCAGCAGGATACTGGCGGGGATGCCGACAAGGAAGAACTCTCCGGAAGAGAACTGCCGGCTTTCGTAGGCAATGGCGTTGGGGGCCGCGCCGACCAGCAGGAGGAAAGGCATCCCCGCGGTAACCAGCGAAGAGAACAGAATGACCTCCGGCGACACGCCAAGATAGGGTGCGATTACCAGGGCCACGGGCAGCGAGATGGCAATGGCCGCGACGTTCATGATCAGGTTGGTCATAACCAGTACGAAGAAAGCCGTTCCCATCACGAACACGAACCAGGGAGCGCCTTGAAAGAGAGCAAGCCACTGGATCGCCATCCACTCGGCAGCGCCCGTTTCCCACAAGCAGAACCCGATACTCATGGCTCCGCCGAACAGCAGCACGATATTCCAGGGGATGTTCTCAAGATCCTTGATTGTCAGGATTCTGAAAACGAAGAAGAGAATCGTGGCCACGAGAATAACGGCGCTCTTATCCAGATTCTTCGCCATAACGGGAATAAACGATCGCATGCTCATTACCGCGATGGCTGAAAAGATAATGGCCAAGGCAAGGATTTCGGTCCGTGATATGGGGCCGAGTCTCTTGTGAAGCGATCGGGCGCGTTCCCTCAGCCCGGGGATGGTTTTGTGCTCGGGTTTGAATGCGATCATACAGTACAGCCAGAGCACAACCACCATGGTACAGCCGACGGGCGCCATGTACTTCGTAAGCTCGAAGAAGGAAATCTCTCTTCCCACAATCTCCTTAAAGAACCCGATGGCCACAGCGCCGCGTGCCGCTCCGAGCAAGGTAATGATGCTGCCCGCGCCCGCGACAAAAGCCATGCCGATAAAGAGCCCCTTGCCGAATTTCGTGGGCTTCTCCTCGTCGGTGTAAAGGGCATAGATTGCCATCAGCAGCGGATAGATGGTGGCGGCCACTGCCGTGTGTGCCATGATCAGGGTCAACCCGGCCGTAATCACAAAGCTGCCGAGGTAGATCATGCTGGTGCGCTCGCCCACCACGACCAACATGCGATAGGCCATTCTCTTGGTCAGCCCGGTCTTGGAGAAGACCATCCCGAAGGTAATCGACCCGATGATAAACCAGACCGCCGGATCCATGAAGTCGCCGAAGACGACTTTTGCGGGCGAGAGGATTTCCCTCACCATTCCCGTCACGACCGTCCCCGCTTCCGTACCCGCCACCGCTTCGGTGACGACCTTTGCCGGTCTGATCAGGAACAGAACTTGGATCACGCCGATGGCGATGCTGGTAACGCCGATTGGTATCACCTCGAAGACCCACCAGGTGGCCGCCAACAGGAACAGGGCCAAGGCGGCCTTGCCCTCGTAAGACAGCGTGAAATGTCCTCCTTGTGGGTCCACGGCGTCCGGAAAGGCGGGAGAGAAGTAAACAATACAGAACAGCGCGACGCCCACTGCCATCCAGACATGTTTTTTCCAATCGACCCACCTGGCGTTACCGACCATGTGGATGTCAGAGGAAACGGCGGATGTACCACCGGCGTCATCGTCGCGTCTCTGGTCGTTCATCATTCTGACAATTCCTCTTCGCCACGCGGGAATACATTGCTCAAGAATTTATGATGAGAGCAATCTCGCTCAGTATATCCACCGACCGCACCACCCCGACGATGCGGTCGTCCTTGAGCACGGGAAGCAGGCTGGTGTTCTGGTCAACCATTTCGCTCATGGCCTTCATGATGTGATCATCATGATTAATGGTCACCTTGAAGGGAAGCATGAATGCCCCAACCAGACGGTCGGCGTGTTTGCGAATGAGCGCGATAACCCTGTCATGGGAAAGCTCGGAAAGATTGGGGTCGATTTCCACGTCGAAAAGTTTTCTACTGTAGTCGAGCGACCCGCCGACCATGAACCTCGGCTCCAGCCCCCGCATGATATCCCGGCGCCTGAGCAAACCCAGCAGTTCACTGAAGCTCTCGTCGAAGACGAGCGCCACCCGAGGGAGAGTAGTCTGCCCCTTCCTCTGAATCTGCACCGACATCTCCTTTATCGCATCGCGCAGGGTGAGCGTGTTGGGAATGCAGGGGTATTTTTCAAGCGGGACCATTATGTCCCGTACGAGCTTTTCATTCATTGGGGCGCCACTCCCGTTCGGAAGGGATTACCATGACTTGCTCTCTAATATATCCCTAATCTTCTCTTCCATCCGCTTCCCAACAAGCAGCATCTTGTTCGTCTTGGCCTGTTCGATCTTCTCCATGAGATTCTGAAAGTCGGCCGGCTTTTCCAGGAAATCCATGGCGCCCAGCTTGATGGCCTCGATGCCGCGCTGAAGCGTGGCGTAGCCCGTCAACAGAATTACCTGTAGCTCCGGATTAGCGACACGCAGGTGCTTGAGGGTTTCAATTCCGTCCATTCCCGGCATTGAGACATCAAGGACAATGGCATCGTAGAATTTGCCTTTCACCTTATCCAGGGCCTCGCGTCCGCTTGCCGCGGTATCGACGCCGATGCCTCTGGCTTCCATGCGTTTTGAGAGAGCCTGGGTGAATTCCAGCTCATCATCCACCAGCAACACTTGCTCTTTTGTCATGACGAATACTCCATTACGGCCGCGATACTCTACCCCATCGTTTCTTTGGCGCTTTCGCCGGAACTGATTCAGCCCGTACGTCACTAGTGCTTCGTCAATCTTAGCAATTGGGGTGCCACTGCTGGCTTGTCCAGCAGTGCAGACCCAGTCGGCACTGCAAAGCACTGCTGGGCAAGCCAGCAGTGGCACCCACGCTTACGGCGTCAACCCCAAAAACAAAGATTGACGAAGCACTAGGCCGGGATGGTGAGAGTCAATGTAAGTACGCCATCTTCCCAGGACGTTTCGACGCTCCCTTCCAGTTCGCTTATCACGGCGGAAAGCCGTGAGATTCGACCGGACAATTCGCCGGTGTCAGCGGCGTTGCCGGAAACTGCTATCACGGCGGTAGCCCCCCGGCCGGCAAGCTTGATCGTGAGCACCTGGCCATCTTCCAGGGACTCCAGGATCAGTTCAATAGCGGAAAACACGGCATGCTGGAGGCTGAAGGGGTTGGCCTTTACAGGTATCGGCTTATCGGGAATATCGGTTTCCAGCGTGCAGCATGCCAGGACCACATGCCGCTCGGCCAAGGCAGCCACGGTTTTGGTGAGCGCGGTCAAATCTGAAGAAGCCGCCTCTTCAAACGCGGCGTGAGCGAAGCGGCTGAACCGCTCCATTGTTTGTATCCCTCTTGTTATCTGCCGAGTTATCCTCGCGGAAAGCTTCTTCAGCTTTTCGCCGTCCAAGGCCGTTCCGCGCTCGGCAAGCGAGATCTGGTCGTCCAGCAGGCCGGCATTCTCGCCCACGATCGCCAGAACGTTTCTCATCTCATGGCTGACGTCTGCTCCGATCTTGCCAAAGAAGGCCATATCTTCCCGGCAAACACGAAGAGGAGGTTGTCCACTCATGGCCATTAGCCTTTCTGCCTGCCGGCGGCATCCCTGATTTTTTCTATCAGTGCATCGATTTCAATCGGCTTCATGAGGTAATCGAAAGCCCCCGCCTCCATTCCCGTCGTGGCGCTTGTGACGGAGCCGTGCCCGGTAAGCAGGATCACCGGGAGATCCGGGCGTTGTCGCTTGACCTCCGCCATCAATCCCAGTCCGTCGATCCCGGGCATCTTGACGTCAAGGATCAGCACACTGAAAGGAGCCTCGCGGATATGTCTTAACGCATCCACGCCACTGGTGGCCACTTCGGCTTGGAAACCGCGAAGCATCAGGCGTTCCGCCAAAATAGAGGCAAAGTCCTCTTCGTCGTCAACCAACAGTATTCTGAGTTGTTCCACTGGTCAACTCCGGCTCGTCACGGGCAGTCGCACGGTGAAGGCGGCACCTTCGCCAACCTCGCTTTGAACATCAATCCGACCTCCCAGCTTCTCCACAATGCCGAAGGTGATGGAAAGGCCCAGCCCGGTGCCGTAATCCGCCTTTGTGCTGAAGAATGGTTCGAAGACACGGTCGATAAGCTCCGGGGGGATCCCCGGCCCGTCGTCACGGATCGTAACCGACACCGTGTTTTCATCCTCCGGCTTCAGGGAGATATCGATTTGCCCGCCGTCATCGACGGCGGCAAAAGCGTTGCTCAGAATGTTCAAGAACACCTGTTGCAGTTGTCCGCGGTCGCTCTTAATGGACGGCAAATCTTCCGCTACGGCAACGTTGATGGAAATACTGCGGTACTCTGCCTCCTTCCCCTGGAACCCCAATATTTCCTCGATAAGCGAGCCGAGGTCGATTTGCTCGACCAGGGGGTCCATCCTCTTGGCGAAACCCAGCAACCGATGGGTGATCGTGCTGCATCTATCCACGGATTTGAGCACGGTATCGGCGATCTTCAAGAGTCGATCACCTTGGGGCGGTTCATTCTTGATGGAGACCAGATCCTTTATCAAGCCGGCGTTTTCGTTGATGATGGCCAAGGGGTTGTTTATCTCGTGAGCCACTCCCGCGGCCATGCGGCCGATAGAAGCCATCTTGTTCGTGTATGCGATACTGTGCAGTGCCTTGTCTCGCCTGGTATCCGCATCGCGGACGCGGTTCACCAGATATGTGGAACCGCAGAGTATGAACGTCATGATAAGGGCCACACTGGTGCCCAAGAGCCAAAGAATATCGCTCTGGAGATGCAGCCAGCTTTGCATGACGTGCCCTGGGTGCTCCAGGACAACGAATATGAATGGTGACTTCGCGATATATGCATACCCAAGAATTCGCGGCTCTCCATCTTCGTCGGTTGTTTCCAGAACCTCCGTCTTCGAAGATAGGGGAGGCATTGCAATTGAGCAATGATCCAGAATCTTCCCCTCGTGCCGCGATTGCGTCTGCAAGGTGCCTTCACGATTGATCAGGAAGACATCGCTTGACGGCCTGAGGCCAAGAGAAGAGACATAATTGTTCAAAACCTCCGTATCGATGGTAGCCCTGAGGATATAGAAGCCTCCCTTTTCGGCGCTATCTCTCCGAACGGCGATCACAAAGTGAGGAAACTTGCGATGCCCCATGAAAACGTCACTTACATACACTCCTTTCACGCGAACTTCTTGAAACCAATCTTGTTCCCTGTAATTCTTCCCCTCCAACTCGTAGCGTCCCGCGTAGGAGACCTGATTTCCGTCTTCATCAATGACTCCCAGGTCAATGAATCCGCCAAACGATTCCTGCATGTCCAGAAGAATGCGGCTGAGCGTTTCCGGATCGCGGAGATCTTCATGCGACTCGCGACTGATAACATAGACTAACGCCGCTCTGTGTTCCTTCAGGAAAGCATCCATGAATCGTCTCGAATTGGATACAAGCCGGGAAATCGGATGAATCATTTCCGCGGTGATCGTCTCCTTATACTGGTAGTAGTTGATAGACGTCATAATGACCAGGGGCGTCAATGATACGAAGGCCGTGAAGGAGACTGAATACCACCACAGCCGGCGGTAGCGAGAACGGAGTTCTCCCCCCGCGGTGTCCCTAATGCCCGACTTACTAGTCGATTTGTTGGGCGAGCCTGTATCCATCTGCTTCCACTATCGCGAGAGTCAATCGGCTGCGTCCTTCTCCGCTGCGTCCTTCTCCGCTGCGTCCTTCTCCGCTGCGTCCTCGATCACTTCCTTGGCCGTATCAAAGTCACCTTCCTCGGCAAAAGCCGCCGCCATGAACGTCTTTTCCAGCTTACTCATCTTCTGCTCGAAAGCGTTCTTGATCCGCGACACTAATGAGTCAAGATCCGCCGGTTTCCTGACGTAGTCGAAAGCCCCAAGACGCCGCGCTGTCTCCTCGTCCTTCTTGCTTCCGTGACCAGTCAGTATGATCACTTCAACTTTTGGGTAGGCCTCTTTTACGCGCCTGAGAACCTCGATGCCGTCAATACCCGGCATCTTCAGATCCAGTACAACGACATCCGGCTCCTCTTCCTTCACGGCCGACAAGGCTTCTTCCCCATTGCGGGCGATGCTTGCGTCAAGCTCCCGCATTTTCAACCGATCCGCCAGAGTTTCGACGAACTCGTTTTCATCATCAACGAGCAGTAGCCTGAGTTTCTTCATCTCGCTTCTTCCCTTTCTGGGCTCTGTTCCAAGACTGGGCTCTGTTCCGAGACTGGGTTCTGTTCCAAGACTGGGGAACCGTTGATTATCGACAGCCGCTACGGCGAAGCGGCCTCTCTTACCCTGATTTCCTGGTCGCCCACCATCCGGTTCACGGGCAGCCAGCCCTCTACCACGCACAGTATACCCGCTGCCGGCGGTCGGTCACAGCCGTGATGGCCCAGTGATTCTCTACAACCCTTTCGGGTGGAAGCAGCGTGGCTCTTTCCACCCGGCAGAGGGCCCCGCGTGGCAGGCCCGCACCGCCGACGAGCACGGCGTCGCCGGCACTCGAACACCAAGACAATGATTGATTATATAGCTCTTCTGGGCGATGCCTACCTCAATCTCTCACGGGAGGTGATATCCGCTGCAAAGGGAGAGGCTACCGACTGCCAACCGCTCTTGCGAAACAGCATTATCTCTGCACGACCACTTCACACCACACGCTTCGCGCGGCGGCGGGATTCAGTAGCAGGATCCCGGAATCGCTTGTGGCCTCGACGCGGCCTCGGCGTTTGCCGGTCGCGTCCAGCGCATACACCGTGGCCGGTCCGGGTATTTTCAGCCGGATTTGGGCTTCTACGGGCTCGGCGATCACCGGCGGCCGGCCTTCGGCGGGCAACATCCAGGAAGTGGGCGACCAGGAGCGATGTTTGGGCGTCGGCGGCCAGAAACCTTGCGCCGTATTCTCCACCCTGGCGACCGAGGTCAGCAGCAGGTGCCGCGAGCGGCCGATCAGGGCTCCGTCCAGCGACGTTACCGTCACGGCGGCGAATCCAGTTTGGCAATCGATGCTCAACCCGTCCAGGTCGATTGGGCCGGCCTTGGCAAGCCGACCGACGGCCGCTTTGGTGCGCGGCGTATTGATCGTCCACAGGCCGTCGCCGTAGTCGAGCGAAAGCTCGCCCGTGTCGCTGTCCAGACGCTTTGAATCGCCATCCATCCGATCGTAACCCGGCAGCCCCAGCTTTCGGGCAGCCTCGACGAATTTTGGATAGAGCCATTCCCGCCAGGGAAGCTCGGCAAGACGGATGGTCTTTATGTCGCCTTTGACTTCAGCGTCCGCCGAGAGGCCGCAGGCCAGCACGGCATCGGCGCCGCCGCGATAGGCGTTCCCCGTGAAAACGTTTCGCACCTTCGAGATGAAGGTCAGAAACCGGTAGTTCGTGTACTTTGCTCGCCGGGTGTGTGGCCGGAGCGTGAATGTATCCTTCGGCGTGTGGACGACGTGGACTTCGTTCCGCGCCGCCGCCACGTCGTGCCGGTGGAACATCAACGCGGCCGCCGGGAATTCGCCCCAGCGGGCCGGGTCCGATTGGCTGTTGAACATCGACAGCCGGTTGCCTTCGATACCGTACGAAAACAACAGGAAGATGTCCCAATCCTGGAGGCAGGAATAGGCGGCCGCCATCAATAGCCCTTCCGAGCGATATTCGTTTGGCCAGGGGAAGTTGAACTCGGCGACCGCCTGCGGCTTGCCGACAACACTGGTGCGTGCAATTACCGAGAGCGGATTCCGCTCGGTGGGGATATCGACATGGATCAGCGGGTCGTTGGCGAACTTGAAAAACGGCTGTGCGCTGCGATGCGGATGACGCCAATACTGGTTCCGCGACATGAAGTCGTTCATCGCGTCGACCGGCGTGTCGACCATGGCGAACTGCTGGTTCGTGCCGGCAATGGGCACCCGAACGCCCAGTTGCTTCAGGTGCGCCCGCATCGTTTTGTAATAGTGCCGCTGGATCTCGGCGAAGAATCGCAGCATGTCGGCCACGCGCGGCGGGCTGAGCAACGGATCCTTGTTCGGCTCGCCGTCGGTCGGGCGGAATCGGCTGAGCATGCCGAACGACAGTGCTACATTCCCTTTGGCGGGATTCTCGTCCGCAAGCAGCGCACTGCTGCCTTCGTCGCTCATCCATGCCTTGGCCAGCTTCTCCCGGCTGTCGTATCGCGAGGCCAACCAGCCGTTCCAGCGCCGTTGCAGTTCGTCGCGATAGCAGGGGCGCGAGAGCTCCGCGCTGTTGAAGAAATAGAAGATCGAGTTCTCGTTCGTCGTTTCAATCACGGCGATAGCCGGGTCGTCGACGTACCGCAGGCCCGTGTAGGGGTTGTGATGCGATAGCAGCTTCGTGGCATAATCCTTCTGAAGCTCGATCATCCGCTCGTCGAAGATCGAAGCTCCCTTCATCGACCCTTGCCAGTTGTGAGTGAACTGGTCGCCCTGCTTGACGCCGTCGGCCGTGCGGAACCAGCGGTAGTCGAGCAGGTCGAGATAGACGTAGATGCCCCGCTTCTTCAATTCCGCAACGAAATAGTCGACTCGGTCCAGGGCGTCGGCCTTGAATTCCTGGCTGGTGCCGCGGCTGTAGTCGATCAGCGGACCGTAGCGGCCGTCGAGTGAATGCAGCCGGAGCATATTGACGCCGTACTTGGCCAGCCGAGCGGCAACGATGCGGGCTTGCTCCTTTTCCGGCGCGCAATCGCGACCGCCCACGTTGGTGCCGAAGAATCGCGCCCGCCGGCCGTTCTCGAAATAAAAATGGCCGTCGGGGCGAACCGTGACGAAGCCGTGTTTCCCCGCCGGCACGTCGAGCATGCCGGTCAGGTCGATACTGTCCAGGTTGGTATCATTGAGGGGGAACTCGAAGGGGAACCAGTTCTTCGTGTCGTGGAAGACGTATTCCACCTTGGGCGCAACGTCGCTCTTGCCGGAGACTTTCACGTCGTCGAACCAGGCGCTCCCTTTGCTACGCGATAGGTTCAGCGAGACGAGCAGCGTGTCGGCTTCGGCGGGAGCCACGGCCGAGACGGTCAGCTTTTGCCAGTCGTTGGTGCCCGAGATTCGCTCGGTCGCCGTTTCGCTCAACCATTTCGTCCCGCGTTGCCAGGCGAGATGTGCGTAAGCCTTGCCGCTGACGCCCTCGGTCTTGCACCAGACCTCGAGTTGATACTTCGTCCCCGGCTCGATCGGCCGCCGCGCCGACGTCCAGCGACCCGTGCACTGTTTCCAGTCGCGCTGGTTTCCCTCGCGGAACGAATCGCTGATCTTCAGGCTGCGTTTACCACCGTGCGCCACGGAGCCGTCCCAGTCGAGCCGCGCCGGGGAATCGAATGCCAGAGGATGCCAGCCGTCCGGATACGTATCGCGGTCGCGGTCCTCCTCGAACGACGGGTTCTGGATGAAGTTATCGTTGTACTGAAGATCGCCCGCCAGCAGGCAGAGCAAGGAAACAACAAACTTCGTCATGGGTGGAATCCTTTGTAAGAGGCCCTCGGTCAGCGGAACGGCACGGCCCTGGAGCGCAGCCCTGGGTAACGGACTCTCCATCCCGCTCCCACCTATCGTACCCAAATGGCCACTATACTACTAACTTCAAAGATCGTTAAGTTTTTGACAAAGATATCTGGTTGAGCGGCTGTA
>CAZDHN010000030.1:0-18573 GCA_964505115.1 uncultured Planctomycetaceae bacterium | reverse complement strand
GTAGGCGGAAACGTCGCGGACCTCGATTCCTTCATCTTCGAGGTGTTTTCGGGTGCCACCGGTGCTGTAGATTTCGACGCCGGCTGCCGCCAGTCCCCTGGCGAACCCGGCCAGCCCCATTTTATCACTCACGCTGATTAGGGCTCGTTTGACGAGGGGCGACTGCATGACGATTCTCCTCCAGAGAGTTCGATAACGAGTATTGCTGAACCCCAGAACTTAAGCCTTTCACCGTGAATCGTCAATAACCCAAGTCAGCCGTCTCGACCGCATATTGGCAGCCTCTTTCCCTAGTAACCGTTCACGCTTGCACCGGGGACTGGCCGTGAACAGCCTCTTTCCCTAAGTATCCCGAGCCCCTTATAATATGTGATCGCGGTTGTATATCCGAACCGCTGTAAACTTTAACCTCCCAATTCCCCAGGCCCATCCCATGAGCCCCCCCGATCGGCAAATCACGGTCCCGAAATTCGTCGGCATGAAGGCGGCCGGCCAGAAAATCACCATGCTGACCGCCTACGACTACACCATGGCCAGCCTGCTCGACTCGACCGGGATCGAAGGCATCCTGGTCGGCGATAGCCTGGGCACCGTCGTGCAGGGGCATCCCAACACGCTGCCGGTGACGTTGGAAGAGATGCTCTACCACGCCGAGATGGTCGCTCGGGCCGTAAAACACGCGCTGGTTGTCTTCGATATGCCATTCTTGAGCTATCAGACGGGCATCCACAAGGCGATAGAGAACGCCGGCCGGGCGCTGAAGCAAACCCGCTGCCAGGCGGTTAAACTGGAAGGCGACGCATATCAGGTCGAGGTCACCGAAGCGCTCGTATCGGCCGGGATTCCGGTCATGGCCCATCATGGGCTGCGACCGCAAAACGTCCATCAGCTCGGTGGATATCGGGTCCAACGCAATCGCAAGCAACTGTTGGCCGACGCCAAATCGTCCGAAAAAGCCGGGGCATTTGCCATCATCCTGGAATGCGTGCCGGCCGACCTGGCCATCGAAATCACCGCCTCGGTGAGCATTCCCACCATCGGCATCGGGGCCGGGGTGGGTTGCGACGGGCAAATCCTGGTGACCCAGGACCTGCTGGGCATGCTGCCCGGCCGAGCGCCCCGGCATGCGAAGAAATACGCCGAGCTGGAGCGGATCTCCGTCGAGGCAGTCGGCCGATACCGCGACGATGTCCGCGACGGCAGCTTCCCCACCAAGGAGCAGTCGTTCGACTGAGAACGTGGCTAACAGTCGGCTCGACAAGACCCTGGCCGATGGCCCATCGGCCGACTATACTGAAATGTTTCGATTCCCCCCAAACTTTCGCCCTGGGATGATCCCGGGCAGCAACTTACCCCCCGCAAGCAACGCCGAACAATGTCCAACGATCCAGAAACGGGCCCCGATTTCTCAAAATGCGACGGATTGCTGCCCGCCATCGCACAAGACGAGGCCACGGGCGATGTCCTGATGATGGCCTACATGAACGAAGCATCGTACGCGGAAACGATTCGTACGGGCCGGGCCGTCTACTTCAGCCGCAGCCGCGGAAAGCTCTGGCGAAAGGGCGAGGAGAGCGGCAACGTCCAAGAGGTCAAGGCCGTCTTCCTCGATTGCGACCGCGACACGATCCTGCTTAGCGTCAAACAGATCGGCGACGCAGCCTGCCACAAGGGATACCGCACTTGCTTCTACCGGCAGGTTACGCCCGAGGGACTCAAAGTCATCGGCACCCGCGTTTTCGATCCGGACGAAGTGTACGGGAAGAAAGCGGAATAGGCCGCGGCCGGTGAATTAATCAACACACAACTGTATAAAATGGTCGCGTATTGCGACGTAAGACTCTAACCCCCCAAGCCTCTAACCACGCCTCGAATCATGTCGAATCTTCTGAAGTTGGGAATTCCCGCCGGTAGCCTACAGGATGCCACGGCCGAGTTGTTCCGTCGTGCCGGGTACAAGCTGAAGTTCAGTTCGCGAAGCTACTACCCGACCATCGACGACGACGAGATCGAATGCCTGCTGATCCGCGCCCAGGAGATGGCCCGATACGTCGACGACGGCGTGCTGGATGCCGGGTTGACCGGGTTGGATTGGGTGATGGAAACACAGGCCGACGTCCACGAAGTGGCCGAGTTGATCTTCTCCAAGGTTAGCCGCCGACCGGTCCGTTGGGTTCTTTGCGTGCCCGAGGATTCGCCCATCAAGAGCGTCAAGGATCTCCAGGGCAAGCGAATCGCCACCGAAGCGGTCGGACTGACCGGCAGCTATCTCCAGAAGCACGGCGTGACGGCCAAGGTCGAGTTCAGTTGGGGGGCAACCGAGGTCAAGCCGCCCAAGCTGGTCGACGCCATCGTCGAGGTGACCGAGACGGGCAGTTCGCTACGGGCGAACAACTTGCGGATCGTCGACGAAGTGCTCCAGAGCACACCCCGTTTCATCGCCAACCACAAGTCGTATGCCGACCCTTGGAAGAAGCAGAAGATCGACGACATCGTCTTGATGCTTCGCGGCGCGATGGCGGCCGAGGGCAAGGTGGGCCTGATGATGAACGTTCCCCGCGCGGCACTGCAAAAGGTGCTCGCCCTGCTTCCCGCCCTGCTGAAACCGACCATCTCCGATCTATCCGACCAGGACTGGGTCGACGTGAACACGATTCTGGACGAATCGGTGGTCCGCCGCATCATCCCCCGGCTGCGTTCGGCCGGCGCCCGGGGAATCGTCGAGTATCCGATAAGCAAGCTGATTGACTGAGGAGAGGGGTTAGGGACGAGGGACGAGGGACGAGGGACGAGGGGCGAGAGACGAGGGACGAGGGGCGAGAGAAGGTCCCGGCGATGTCTTTCACTCGCCCCTGGCCCCTAATCCCTCGCCCCTTTTTTGCTAGATTGACTGTCGCGGCGGGTGGTGCTATGGTGGAGCCTGTTGTGGCCCCGCCGATCAAACCACCCACTGCCAAGCTTGGAGGATGCTGTCATGTCGCGCTATCTTACGATCTTCTCTCTGACGCTTACGCTTCTTGCCGCTTCGCCGCTAACGGCGGCCGAGAAATGCGGGCTGCCGCTTCTTTTTGAGGACGGATTCGAGAAGGGAGCCGACGCCTGGCAACCCACCGACCCGGCCGCCTGGAAGATAACCAAGACCGACAGGGCTACCGGGACCAACGGGGGCAAGGTCTATAACCAGTTCAAGAACAGCGAGTACCGAGGCCCGCACCGCAGTCCCTACAACATCTCGCTTGTGAAAGACATCGTGGTCGGCGATTTCATTCTGACCGCCAAGGTCCAGAGCACCAACAGCAAGGCCGGCGCGCATCGCGATATGTGCATGTTCTTCGGCCACCAGAACCCGGCCCGGTTCTACTATGTACACATGGGCAAGCGGCCCGATCCGCACAGCAGTCAGATCATGATCGTCAAAGACGCGCCGCGCGCGATGATCACCAAGAACAAGACACCCGGCGTGCCTTGGGACGACGAGTGGCACGCGGTCAAAATCGTTCGCCGCGTGACCGACGGCACCATCGAAATCTACTTCGACGACATGAAGAAGCCCATGATGGTTGCCCAGGACAAGAACTTCACTTGGGGCCAGGTCGGCATCGGCTCGTTCGACGACAACGGCAATTGGGACGACGTCAAGCTATACGGCAAGAAGGTCGAGAAGCCGGAAAAATGACTATCGAAGCCAAGTTGGCCCAACTCGGCCTGACTCTGCCGCCGGCGGCCAAGCCGCTAGGGCTGTACCGGCCGATCGTCGTGGACAGCCGCGTGGCCTATCTGTCGGGCCACATCCTGATCGGGGCCGACGGTTCGCCGGTCACCGGTCGGTTGGGTCAGGATATCGACCAAGAGACCGGCAGCCAAATCGCCCGACAGGTCGGCCTGGCCATGCTGGCAACGCTCGAAGCCGAGTTGGGCTCGCTGGATCGGGTCGAGCGGCTGATCAAGCTTACGGGCTTCGTCAACTGCACGCCCGACTTCACCGCCCAGCCGGCCGTCATCAACGGCTGTAGCCAACTACTGGTCGATCTGTTTGGCCCCGAGCGGGGCGTGGGCGCCCGAAGCGCCGTCGGCGCCGCCTCCCTACCGCTGGGCGTGCCGGTCGAGATAGAGGCTGTTTTTCGGGTTACTTCCGGAGAATGATGCATGCCGGGTGCCACTGGCGTTTCGCCAGTGCAATACAAATCGGGGCTTGCTCGTTACTGTTCCAGAAGATCGCTGCGCGTATGTGTGGATTCTCGCTTGTGCGGCCACGAATCGATTGACGCGAAATGGGCTTTGGGAACACCAACGAACAAGCTCCGGGCCAATCAACACTGGCGAGATGCCAGTGGCACCCTGCACGCACCCATCAAACACGATGTGACAGACCGTTAGGGAAAGGTGAACTCAATATGTGCATGTTCCGCGGGTTATTCGTCGCCATAATCCTCTTCTGCTGGACGGCACCCGTCTCGGCCGCCGAGTTGCCCGATGGCACGGTCGTCAAGCCGGCTCTTGATACGGGCCAGACGGGCGAGAACCTGCTGAAGCCGGACCGCTGGCGGCCCTGGCAGAAAGGCTTTCAGCGCGACGGCGGACAATTCGTCTGCAACAACGGGCCCGACATCGACGCGCAGCGCGGCGCCAGCCAGTCCGTCGTTCTGAACCAGACCAAGCCCGAACCGATCGTTGCCACGCTCTCCTGCCGCACGAAGAACGTGGGCGGATCGCCCGACAACGATTTTTCGCTCTATCTCGATCTCGTCTACACCGACGGCACGTCGCTATGGGGCCAAACGGCTCCGATCGACGTGGGCACTCACGATTGGCAGCGGCGCCGCGTGGTGGTCATGCCCGAGAAGCCGATCCGGTCGCTCAGCTTCAATATGCTGCTGCGGAAACACTCGGGCGAGGCCCGCTTCCGTAACCCGGAGCTGCGCGTAATCAAAACGCCGGCCGGCGCGGTACGGTTCGACGGCGTCTGCGTGATCCGCAAGGCCGCCCCCGGCCGGGGCTTCCAGGTCCGCGATGTAGCGGCCGGCTCCGGCTTCGTGAAAATCGACCGGCAGGCCCTCGGGCTGAAACTCCAATGGTCGCAATCGCAGCAGGCGGGCGCGACGTTCATCGACGCCACGCTTTCAGACACGACCGGCAAGGACCGCGCGGTCACGCTCGTCTACGCGATTCCCGTCAAACGGGCCGGGCTCCGCTGGCTGGCGGACTGCCGACGTGAGGAGGCTGTCGAGCCCAAGCGGGATTACGCCGGCGTCAGCCGGTTCAGGGTAGGCAACGGGCGTTTGTCGCGATACCCGCTTGCGGCCGTTGCCCAAGCCGAGGGCGGCACGGCACTGGGTATCGACATGGCCCGGCCCGCTTTCTACCGCGTCGGATACAACTCGGCGACGGAGGAACTCTATTTGGCTTACGATATCGGGCTGGCCCCGGAGAAGCCGTCGGCCACGGTCCGCTTCTGTCATTATAAGTTCGAGCCCGAGTGGGGTTTCCGCGCCGCTTTGGCCGAATTCTACCGGATCTTTCCCGAGCAATTTCGCTGCCGCACGCCCGAACAGGGCGTCTGGATGCCGTTTGCCAAGATCAGCGAGGTGCGGGGCTGGGAGGATTTTGGCTTCAAGTTCAAGGAGGGCAACAACGAAACGAAGTGGGACGACGCCCACGACATCACGACCTTCCGCTACACCGAGCCGATGACCTGGTGGATGCGGATGCCCAAGGAGATGCCGCGGACCATGGAGTCGGCCCTGGCCGAATCGCGGCGGCTGGCCGACAACCGGGACAAGCGTGCCCTGGCTCTGCGTACCAGCGGATACCACAACGAGCAGGGCCAATTCCCGGCCCGGCTGCGCGACACGCCCTGGTGCGACGGGGCCGTCTGGAGCATGAACACAATGCCCCGCATCCAGGGCGAAGTGACCAGTTTCAAGAACCGCTGGAACTCGACCCTCAAAGAGCAACTGTATGGCCCGAAGCGCAAGGGCGATCTGGACGGAGAGTATATCGATTCGAGCGAAGGCTACGTGACCGACGAGTTGGATTTCCGCCGCGACCATTTCGCCGCCGCCGACACGCCCCTCTGTTTCTCGCCCGACTCGCACCGTCCGGCCATCTTCCGCGGCCTGGTAGCGCTGGAGTACGCCCGGGCCCTGGCCAGGGACGTTCACGAGATGGGCAAGCTGATGATGGCTAACTCGACGCCCATCCGGCTCTGCTGGCTGGCTCCGCAACTGGAAGTGATGGGCACGGAAACCAACTGGCACCGGGAGGGCAAGTGGCGGCCGATGTCCGACTCCGACTTGCTCTTCCGCCGCGCGATGTGCAAGGGCAAGCCCTACTGCTTCCTGATGAACACGAACTTCGACGAGTTCTCGCACGAACTGGTCGAGCGGTTCATGAAGCGCTCGCTGGCCTACGGCATGTTTCCCGGCTTCTTCAGCCACAACGCTTCGGAGGGCCATTACTTCACGCGTCCGGACCTCTACAACCGCGACCGGCCGCTCTTCAAACGTTACGTTCCGCTCTCGAAATTGGTGGCCGAGGCCGGCTGGGAACCGATCACGCTGGCCCGCTCGGACGACGAGAAGGTCTACGTCGAGCGGTTCGGCACCCGATACCTCACCGTGTTTAACGACAGCCTCCAGCAGCGAACCGTCACAATCACCCTGCAAACGCCGCCGCCAGCCGCCAGCCGCGAGTTGCCAGGCGGCCGGCCGGTTCAGTGGCAAGACGGCCGCGCGAAGTTGACGCTGGCGGGCGAAGACGTGGCGCTCATCGAATTGCAGTAGGCAGGATTCCAATGTGGGTTCGTTAGCCCGGTCGCCTGCGACCGGAAAATGGAGCGGTTTCCGCTAATTTCCCGTCGCAGGCGACGGGGCTAACACGAACTGCCCCCCTGTTGACATCCTGGCGACGGGGTGTAGGATGCGGGAATCTCGCGAAACGGGTGGTGACTTCGACCGATTGAAGAACGTTCGGCAGGACCATTGTCATGTATCGACGTGCCAGTACCGCGTTTACACTCGTCGAACTTCTCGTGGTGATCACGATCATCGGCATCCTGATCGCCCTCTTGCTGCCGGCCGTGCAGGCGGCGCGCGAGGCGGCCCGGCGAATGAAGTGTAGCAATAATTTCAAGCAGCTCGGGCTGGGTATCCTCAACTACGAGAGCACCTTCGGCGTCTTCCCGCCGCCCTCCGTCCGTAATTATACCCCCGTAGGCACCAACGAGGAGGTTAAGTGCAGACAGCACGCCATGCTCACGTTCATCCTCCCCTTCCTCGAGCAGCAGGCCATTTACGACAAGTATGTTTGGGAGAAGCACTGGAGCAACTGGGATAATTATGACGCCACCAGGAACGACATCGCCGTGTTCGTCTGTCCATCCGCGCCCGGTGGACGCAAGTGGATTACCGATTACGCCCCGAATACGAAGATCAAAGAGTTCAACCATCTGATCGACAATGGGCACATCCGAGCCCGCTCGAACTGGTTCAACCTGTTCCAGCCGATCGAATACGGGGCGACCTCAACGGCCGACGTTCGCGACGGTTTGTCGAACAGCTTCATGCTCTTCGAGGACGCCGGCCGGCCGCAACGCTGGGTTGACGGCCAGGTCGAGCCGGGTATCACTGAAGGTGACCGCTGGGCTAGCGACAAAGCCGACTACCAGGTCCAGAAAAAGGATGTCTGTCCCGTCGGCGGTGAGCAAATGATAAACTGTCACAATTGCAATGCAACCTACAGCTTCCACCCGGGCGGCTGCAATCATCTCTTCGGCGACGGGTCGGTCCACTTCATCGTCGAAACGATCGACGCGGAGACCTACGTATCGCTGTTCACCCGTGCCGCCCACGACATCGTCGGCGCATACTGAGCCATGCCATGAAAACTAGAGTGCGTAGGTTATGCTTCAGCATAACACTGTGCTGGAGTGCGTTATGCTGAAGCATAACCTACTGTGTTTGCACTGCTGGACAAGCCAGCAGTGGCACCCTTCTTAACGGCGCACATTGAGCCATGAAAATCCGATTCTTGATTTCGGCCGCCCTGCTGACGGCACTGTTTCTCACTTCCTGCGGCGATGGGCGGGTGAGTGTTTACCCGGTTCGCGGCCGGGTGACAGTCGCGGGACAGCCGGCCGAACAGGCGCTGGCCATCTTCCATCCGGTCGACGCCAGCGGAGAGCTTGAGCAGATCAAGCCGGAAGGCCGAACCGACGCCGACGGCTACTTCCAGCTAAGAACATACGGCGCGGCCGACGGTGCTCCGGCCGCCGAGTATCGCGTGGCAATATCCTGGCCGACCGCCGATCCCGACATGGCCCTGCACCCCGACGACCCCGAACTCATGGCCAACGGCCCCGACCGTCTGGCCGGCCGCCACGCCGATCCCAAAACCTCGACCCTTCGGGCGACCGTCAGCAGCGGCGGCAACGAATTGCCGCCCTTCGTGCTGGATTAGCCAAGGCGGACAGGCGCGGTACTCACTTCCACTCCTTTAGCACGGCCATGATCTTGGGCCAGGCAAGGTCGGGGTAGAATTGGTGTCCGCCATCGGCCGCAAGGAGCATGATGCGCTGGGGGCAGCCGGCGGCGGTGAACGCCAGTTTCGCCCGACGGTAACCCTCCTGGACACCGTTGAACTTCGCCAGACCGTCCTTCTTCCCCGCCACGATGATAAGGTGTTGTGGGGCGATCAGGCCTGCCAGATCGGGCATGTCGGCCACTTTGAGTATGCCCGGCAGGTATCCACACGCACAGTGCCGCACGGCCATCCAGGAATCGGCATACGTCGAGAACGAGCAAGAGACCACGGCCAGCCGAATCCGTCGGTCGGCACAGGCGGCGAAGAAGCTGACCGTGCCACCGGCCGAGTTGCCCATGCATCCGATTCGGCCGCCGTCCAGGTCGGGCTGCGTGGCGATGAAATCGACGGCCCGCATCACGTCGAACACGCGCCGACCGCTGAGCGATTGACCCCGCATCATCATCCGCAATGCCACGTCCTGACAGGCGGCTCCCTTGACAGCCCTCTCGCCGAACGCCCGTTGCTCGATAGCCAGCGCGGCCCAACCATATCGGACGGCCTGCAGGGCGATATCACGCCCGCCGCGGATCGATTCGATTTCGCGTTTGGTTTTCCCCCGCCCGATCGAGATATGCATGCCGGGCGAGTGGCCTTGCAGGCAAATCATCACGGGAAACGGTGGTTTTGCCTGCTTTGGCTTCAGCAGATAGCCCGGCACGGTTTCGCCCGGCTCGGCCAGAAACTCGACCCGGTCCATCGTGTAGTCGTCGGTCTGGCTGTCGGGTTTCGACGACCATTCGACCCTATGATCCCACTCGGCCGGCACGGCCATGATCGACAACAGCCGGTCGTGGAGTTTCCGCTGCCAAGCGTCGAAATCGCAAGTCGGATCGAACGCCAACTCGGGCGTGGCCGTTTTGGCGGCAGGCAACGGCTCCGCGGCCAGTACGACCGTGCCGCAAAACGCCGCCAGCAGAAGAAACGAAACGGCCGTTGGAATCAATCGCATGGCTCAACTCCTCGACAACGCCCATACGGAGCGCCCATACGGAGCGTTGTTGCTCGGTTGCGGGCTACTTGGCCGGCGGGCGCAAAATAGTGTGCCGGCCGATTTTGTGGCCGGATTCGCAAGAAATCGGTTCTTCACATCACGGGTGTGGAGGGCAGTGGTTTGCTCTGGCTAGGATACTCAAAGCAGATGGGCGATGCAAACCGGCGAGAACCGTGCTTGCCACCACATTTGGCCGGCTGGTTCAAACGCGGGTAGCAGTTAGCCCGGTCGCCTGCGACCGGCTGGCGGGGCGGTTTCCGCTGCTTTCCCGTCGCAGGCGACGGGGCTAACACGCTAATTGCAACCGTGTTATCCAAGAACGCATCGATTTGGACTGGCCGAAAACATGGACCTGTCCCCCTTGCGATTTGGCGTCAAACAACTATGCTGGAGGCTTTCCGGTGGGATCCGGCCTTCCAGCCGTTGCCCGCTGAACCGGCCCGCAATACCCAGTGTCGTAATACCCAAGAAGGAGAAGACGCATGGCCAGCGCCACTGCACGTCACATTCTGGTGGAAACCCAAGAGGCCTGCGAGGCATTGAAGGCCGAGATCGAGGCGGGAACCGATTTTGCCGAGGCCGCCAAGGCCCATTCGCAATGCCCGTCGGGAAGAGAAGGCGGTAATCTGGGTGAGTTCGGCCAGGGCCAGATGGTGCCCGAATTCGACAAGGTCGTCTTCCAGGAGGAAGTGGGCAAGGTCCATGGCCCCGTCAAGACGCAGTTCGGCTACCACCTGATCGAGATCACCAACCGGACCGAGTAGGCTTTTATTGCTCATCGGGCGGCCGGGGCTCATCTGGTGGCCGGGGCTCATCGGGCGGCCGGGGCTCATCTGGCGGCCGGGATGTCGCGGCGCGACAGTACGATTGCGGCGGCCAGGTAGCAGAGCAGGCCCAGGCCGACGAGCGTGCCGTTGTACTTCAGCGCCACGGCGAGCGTGCTCGTCTTCATCAGGATCAATTCCTGCGGCTGGAACGGGGTGAGGAAGCTGAGGTACTTCAGCCATTGGCCCTCTTTCCAGAGCCGGGCGACCATCTTGATAATCAGCGAGACGATGTAGAAGCCGCCGGTCGTCCAGATGGTCCGCCAGCGGTCCCGGCTCCGGGACGATACCAGCGTGGTTATGCCGGTCAGGCAGAAGGTCAGACAGAACAGGTTGATTGCCCCGGCCGACAGTTTCACCAGCGACGCATCGCCTTGTAGCTCGACGGTCATTACGCCCACCCAAGTTCCCAGCCAAACCGAGCCGGCCAGTACGGCTGCTCCGGCGGTCGCCACGACGGCGGGAACGGCCATTACGGTTGCGCGCCGAACGGGTAGCGAGAGAATGAGGTCCATGGTGCCGCGGTTGATTTCACCGCTGATCGAGTCGGACCCGCGCCCCACCGCCCAGCCGATGCAAACCAGCATGGTTATCACGTGGACGTAGAGCACGCTGAGTTGTCCGGTCGGCGTGGCCAGATCGGCCAGCGGAACGTCTAGCAGCGGCTGAAATACCTTGGGGACCAGGCTCAACAGACTGCTCCAGGCGCCGATCTTCAGCAGGCTCATCAGCCAGACGAAGAGCCAACTGAACAACACCAATATCGTGCCGCTAACGGCCAGTTGCAGCCAAGCGTCGCGGACGGCCTTCTTCCAGAGTGCCAGGTTCACTTTGCTATGGGGTTGAAGATGATTCGATATTCGGATTACGAGCGCCACGAAAGGGGACAGGTCCATGTTTTCGGCCGGCGGGTTCCCCAAGAAGACATCTTCTGGCCGAAAAATGGACCAGTCTCTAACTGGCTCGGCTACTCTTTCGGCTTCAGCGCGAGCCAGGCCTGCATCTGGTAGCTGCACGCACACTTCGACGAGCCGTCGGGCACCAACACCAGCCCGCCGCCCACGATCGCGTTGAACCAGCAGCCGGGCCGCATGCCGCCGAAGTTTTCCGTGCCGACATTCTCCGTGCCGACATTCTCCGTGCCGACGTTTCGCGTAAGGTCATGATACCCCAACGTGGCCGAGCGGAACAACAGCAGGTTCGTGCTCCCCGATATCTGCCCACACCCGTAGGAACGCTTGAACTCGAAGGGCACCTCGCCGCCCGACTTCAGATCCCACGCGCCGTCTTCGCAGTAGATTACCTTGTCGTTTATGATCGGTCGGGTTTTGTAAGTCAACGGCTTGTCCCAGAGTCGCTTGCCGGACTGCGCATCGAAGGCGGCCATCCGACCGCCGACCTCCGAAGGCAGCTTGAAGAAGCCGTGCTTGACCGCCTGATAGTACATCAAAAGCACACCGTGCTTGGGGCTCACGGCCAGTTGCGTGCCGAAGATATCGGCCGACTCCTGCCAGCGGACCTTCCCGGTTCGGGCGTCCATCGCCAGCAGCAGGCCGGAAGGTTGCTCGCCCGGCTTAAGCGCAGCGCGATGCTTCTTGTTGGGCAACAAGGTGGTAATCCGATCGGCCATGGCCAGCGGCCGATCGATCAGGTAGACGGTGCCGTCGCAGGCGGCGATCGTGTTGTTGCGTATCGAGTGCTTTGGCTCATATCGCCACAAAACCCGGCCGCTGGCGGCGTCCATGGCGAAGAAGAGCACCGACTCGGTTCGCAGCTTGATGTCCCTATAGCGTGGGCTGACCGTGTGTTCCTGGTTGAGCACGGAGCCGTAGAGCACGCCGTCGACGCAGCCCACGTATCCCCAGGCCCGATTCTTGGCCGACGCCTCGACGGGCGTGTTGAACCGTGCCAGCTTTTTCCCGCTGGCCAGATCGAGCTTCAAGCAATGATCTTCCAGCCGCACGAAGACGCTCTCGTCGCCGAGGCAGAAGTTGCTGCCCGTATCGCCGACGCCCACATCGTGATGCACGCCGTCGTAATCCTTCAAAACGCCCTTTAGCCGATACCGCCAGAGGGTTCGTCCGTTGTAAGCGTCCAAGGCACAGATTCCATTGACGCCTTCCACAACCAGCCGGCCGCGATTCATCAGCGGTGCCGGGCCCTGTCCGTGGCGGTCGGGGATTTCAATCACGCCGTCGCGGAACCAGAGCATTTCCAGCGGGCCGCGGGCGAGCTGGTCGGTTGAGCAGATAGTGTTGGCGGCGTCGCAGTTTTGATGGGTCCAATTGCCGGTCTGGGCGAGCGGTTTGCGGCGCGTGGTTTGCAGCCCGCCCGGCTTGCCCAGGCAGACGACTCCGCCGCCGGGCCGTTGGATCCGCCGTATTTCGCTTTCCGAAAGGCCGGCCGTGCCCTCGACCAGCGCCCGGGAAGAGACGATCAGGTCGGCGAAGTATTCGGGAAACGGGAGCTTGTCGAGCTTGGCCTGGTAAACGGTAACGCGAACGCCGTACAGACCCGCCGCGTCGAGCATTCGTCGGGCGGCGGCCACCCGTTGGGCGTCCGGTTCAACGGCGAGGATTTGCAGCTTCGTTCGCTTGGCCAGTTCCAGGGCAAGCTGCCCCGTTCCGCATCCCATATCCAGACAAAAGCCTTCGGTAACGCCTGTCTGCTTGATAATCTCTTCAGCGGCCGCGGCGTAGTCAAACGCTTGCGTCGTGGCCGGACTGTCCGACCGGACAACCGGCTGCTCGGTCTTTTTGTTCGACGCTCCCGCGCCGAAGCAGTAGATCAGCCCCACGCTGGTGCCGACGAACAGGCGTCCGTTGGAAACGGCTAGCGCGGTAGCCGCTCCGTCAACCGCGTGCGACCAGCGGACCTTCTGCCCGGCGAGGTCGATCACCCTGACTTGCCCCGGCGCGCCGCAGACCGCCTCGTTGGCGGCGGCGATCACTTCCTGCGTTTTCTCGTAGGTCGAAGCCAGGAAGGGATCGATTTGGCCGCCGAGCGACTGCACTTCCGGCCGCGACTGCGAGAGCGTGCGTTCCAAGCCGGTCGGTCCCTTGCCCGGGTCGTAGAAGGGCGTCTGCATCTGGTAGAGGTTCTTGAAGGCCGGATATTCCTTGAATACTTCGGCCAGTTGTTGCCGTTGTTGCGACTCGTCACCCAGCTCGATTTGGCAGACCTTGTCCCACGCCCGCCCGGGCACCGGCTTGCCCTTGCGATCGTGCCGCTGGGTGTCTTTCCAGCGGTAGGCCAGCAGTGTCTTGCCGGCGTATTGCAGCACGCCGTCGGGCGTGGCCGTCAGCAGTCCACGACCGTATCGGGCAGCCAACTCGCCGCTGTCCCGGTCGATCAGGCAGCCGGCGTTGGCCAGGAAGCGGTCGGTCACGATTGCCCGGGCACCGCCCATCGCGCCGTTTTGTTGCAGCCGGTAATATTCCAGGCTCCCGTCCTCGCGGCGTAGCGCTGCCGGCACGGCCCGCCCGGTTGGGACGAACAGCCGCCGCTCGGTTGCCAGCAGATAGCCTTGCGGCGCCAGCCCGCTGGCGGCTTCGGCCGTACCGTGCGGCTGCGGCATGAAGAGGCTGCCCGTTCGGTCGTTCATCCAGACGGACTTGCCGGTTTGGGCGTCCAGCGCGTGCAGATAGATACCGTCGCTGGGCCAAATGCCGGCGGCGAAGTAGACCGTGTCGTCCATCACCACCGGTCCGCCGCGTGCCGGCCATCGGGAGATCATCCGCCGGTTGCCCAACAGCTTGCGGTCGTCGGGCCCGCCGCGACGTTTCCAGAGGAGGCTCCCGTCGGAGACCGCAAGCGCGTAGAGCCAGCCGTCGTCGCTTGCCACGAAGAGCCGATCTCGCCAAGCGGCCGGGGCGAAACGGATCGGGCCGCCGGTGAAGAACTCCCAGCGTTTGACACCCGTCGCGGCATCCAGGGCCACGACCTTGTCGTCGGCCGAGCTGGCGAAGACGACCGTCGAGCGGATCACGACCGGCTGGAAGGCCGAATCGAAATGTATCCGCTTGGACGACGGCCAGGCGGGCCGCGGCTCGTGCGGCGAGCGATAGACCCATTGGAGGTTGAGTTGCCTGGCCAGCGGCTCGGCCGTGTATCCGCTACGTGCCGCATCGGCCCGATACGTGGGCCAGTCGGCCGCGGCCGTTGACAAGTAAGCACAGACAACACACCAGCCGATTATTAAGGCAATAGCTCGCGACTTCATTTGATTTCCTACTCCAATAGGTTTGCTTCCACACTCACTTAGCCCCGGCGATTTTGCCAACGCGAACGTGCAGTCTGGCCATGCCCGTCTCGCCGCGACGGTTTGTCCGCTGCACCGAGACCAGATAATGGCCCGGCCGTTGGTAGACGTGGGTTGTCACCGCGTAGCCGTCTTTGGCGTGTGCGTCGGCATTGCCGTCCGATTGCACCTTGACCATCGGGCTGCCGTCGCCGAAGTCCCACGTTTCGTGGCCGTCGTCCGGTTCGATGGCGAACGAGCGGACCTTGAAGGTCACCGTGTCGCCCGCCTTGATGCCGAAGGTGGGCCAGTAGGCGGCGTGCAGCCGGGGTCCCAACAGCTTGGGGTCCGCGCGGTCGGCGATGTAGACCTTGGCGAAGTCGTAATCCACCCGGCCGTCGGCGTCGGTAATCTTGAGCGTCTCGCGGTATGTACCCCGACGCTTGTAGCGGCGCTCGACGGTCGGCCCCTTGGCGGTCGTTCCGTCGCTTAGGATCCACTGGTAGTCGACGATATGTCCGGGCCCCTTGGCGCTCCATGACCGGCCCGCTTCGAGCGTGACCGGCTCGCCCGTCCAGCCGACCAGGTGCGGTCGGGCGACGGCCTGGAGCTTGGGGTCGTGCTTGTCGCGATACGCCTGCCAGAGGAAGGCGTAACCTTCGAGGATGCCGTAACGTCCGCTGGGCTGCATGGCCGCGATGTCGAAGTGCAGATGCGTCCAACCGCCGCTGGCGCCCCGTTTGCCAATCGCGCCGATCCGCTGGCCCATCTTCAGCCGAGCGCCGACCTTCACGGCCGGGTCGATCGAGTCGAGGTGGCTGTAGCGATAGTACCAGCCGCGATTGTCGCGTAGGTAGACCACGTCGTATCGCGGATGGACGGTTGCCGGATAGTCGGGCGGGTCGATCCGATTGTCACCCGAGGAAATGACCACGCCGTCGGTGGCGGCCAGAACGGGCGCGAGGCTTTCGGCGCCGCCGATATCCAGCCCCCAATGATAGTAGATCGACTTGTCTTCCGGCCGCTCGCCGTCTCCGATCTCGTTGGCCATGATCGTGCCGCTGGCGAACCAGCGTTGCGGCACCGGGTAGGCGAACGTGCCGGGCCGAATCCAGGATGAACCGGCCGGCCAGAGCCGCAGCCGGGCGTCGGCGTCCAGCGACCAGGGGTTGTTCTTGCCTTGCACGTAGCCCTTGGTGATCGAACAGTCGATTTGAACGTCGCCGACCGTCGTTGGCAGATGATAGGTCGCCGCGCGGAGCGTGACCTTCGTGCCGCCCACTTCGACCGTCACCAGCGCCTTGCGGACCGCGTTGCGAACGTTGTCGCGCTGCTCTTTCAGGTCGAGCAGCTTGACGTCGACCGTCTTGCCGTTGGACAACTCAACCGACGCCCGCTGGCCCAGCTTCAGATCGACCAGGCGGATCAACGGGTCGACGTCGGGCTGCCCTGCCTCGGCCGCCGACAAGTAACTCCCAATAACACAACAACCGATGATAAGGGCAATGGCTCGCGGCTTCATGTGATTCCCTGTTTCGCCAGACGGATATTGGTACTCGAATGCCTAGCCGCGGTGTCCTCAACTCAAGCACGAACGAAACCCGCCCCGAGGACGGGGCGGCTCGGCCCCTCGGAAAACTCGGGACATTTTCCGACTTCCGACCTCCGACTTCCGACCTACCAGGGCGGCAGGCAGAGGGTTCCGCCTTCGAGTTGTACGATGCTGCCGTTGATGAAGCCGGCCTCGTCGCTTATGAGGAAGGCGACCGCTTGGGCGACGTCGATCGGCTGGCCCATCCGCTGGACGGGGATCTTCTTGGCCACCTCGGCATAGAGGACCTCCTTGGGCTGGTCCCAGCCTTCGCAGGAAGCGGCCAGCATGGGCGTGTCGATCGTGCCGGGGCTTACGCCCACGAAGCGGACGCCCTTGGGGCTATGGTCGGTGGTCAGGCTCCGCATCAGGGCGACTAGGGCGGCCTTCGAGGCGCCGTAGATGGCATGTTCGGGAAAGCCGATGTCGGCGGCGACCGAGGTAGTGAAGCAAATCACGCCCTTCCCCTGCCGCTCCATCACCGGAATGGCGTGCTTCGAGAGCAGCACCGGCCCCAGCACGTTGACGTTCATAATCAGGTGGAAGTCGTCGACCGTCAGGTCCTTGATGTTCTGGTTCCTCAGCACGCCCGCGTTGGCATGTACGACATCCAGCCGGCCGAACTTCTCCACGGCCAGATCGACGGCCGCCCGAACATCCGCCTCCTTGCTCACGTCACAGAACTGAAAGACACACTCGTGCCCTTCGGCCGTCAGCCGTTCGGCTAGCGCCGTGCCCTCTTTCTCCTGGATCGAGACGGTGACCACCTTCGCCCCCGATCGGGCGAACAACTCGGTGCAGCCTTCGCCGATCCCCGAGGTGCCGCCGCTGATTAGGATTACTTTGTCTTTGAGATTGCTCATATTCGTGTTCCCGTGGTTGCAACCGTGTATGGCGTGAAATATCTGGTTTAGCCGCCTGTTTCGCAAGTCAGTGGTTGACGATGTGGGTGCCACTGCTGGCTTGCCCAGCAGTGTTTTCGCGAGTTTGTGCTTCGCACTGCTGGACAAGCCAGCAGTCTGCTGCTGCTTTGGGCTTAGGAAGCGCCCCGCATCAGCAGCCTGTTCATAACTTTGGAGCTACTATAAGTGGCACCCCTATTGACCTCAAGGATCGTTAAGTTCTTGCCTGGGTGCGGTAGCATCGGTTTGGTTGGCGGCCCGGCCGCCTTACGATTTATCGATCGGCCAGAACAAGCCGCAGGAGGTTCCGCCGTCGACGTAGAGGATTTGGCCGGTGATGAACGAGGAGGCTTCGGAGGCCAGGAAGATGCAGGCGCCGACCATGTCTTCCGGTTGGCCCATCCTTTGGACCGGCGTGTTTTCCGTTCGCCACTGGTTCATCACGTCGTTGTTTTCCCAAAGCGGTCGGGCCAGCTCGGTCATGGTGAAGCCGGGCGCGACCGCGTTGACGCGCACTCCCAGCGGCCCCCATTCCATGGCCATGCATCGGGTCATCTGGCTCATGGCGCCCTTGGCCATGGCGTAGACGGCCACCCGATTCAAGGGCCGGTGCGTGTTGAGCGAATCGATATTGATTTGCCTGCCGCTACCCGCCTTGATTTGATGCCGCCCCACCGCCTGCGACATGATGAAAGCGCCCTTGATGTTGATGTTGGTGATGAAGTCGTAGGTCTCTTCGTCGTAGTCTTCGACCGGCATCCGCTTGTTCACGCCGGCACAGTTGACCAGCGTGTCGATCCGGCCGAACTCGTCAATCACTTCCTCGACCATCTGGCGGATGGCCCGTGTGTCGGATACGTCGCAAACCTTTGCGCGGACAGTGCCGTCGGGCGGGCAGATTTCTCGGGCGGTTTCTTCCGCGGTTTCGGCTTTGCGGCCGGTGATAACCACCGTCGACCCGCGCGAGGCGAAGCCCTGGGCAATCGCCTGGCCGATGCCGCGACTTGCCCCGGAAACCAATACAATCTGGTCCTTGACCGAAAAGAGATCGTCAGCCATCGAAGGCGTGCTCCTCGAATACGGGTACGATTGGACGCGAAGGGGGGAACGCGGCGTTCCGACAAACACCCATCTTACCCCATCGCTTCCGGTTATCAAGAGGGCCCGGAAGGGAGAGCGGTTATACCCTCGTTACGATGCTTTGCGTCGTAACGCCCGTTTGGCCGCTTTGCGGCCCCGTGCCAGCGTAACCCGTTGCGCTACGGTAAGTTCCGCTTCAGCGACGCGAAGCGTCGCAACATGGCGTTCCCACGCAAAGCATGGGAACGATGAAAAGGAAGGGGAGTTCAGAGCAGCGCCAGGGCATCGAGCGATTGCGAGCTGCCCGCCGGGTGCTCGTATAATATGATGTTTCCCGGATCTCGGATTTCTGGTATGGTTGG
>CAZDHN010000029.1:0-18720 GCA_964505115.1 uncultured Planctomycetaceae bacterium | reverse complement strand
CGCGCCGGCCACAAATGGCGATAGCAGCAGGGCTAAGAGTATCCAGAAGGTCGGCAGTCGAGACATGGTTGGAACTCCTCGTCAAATGACCGATGTACCGCGAACTCGGCCCAAAAGGCCAAACCCCAGTATGGCCGCTACCGCTGCTTGGGTCAATTGCCGGAGAATTGTATGCCCGACAGGGCGACTTCTCCCTCTATTGCAGCGTTGGCCATTTCTTCGTAAGATACTTTGGGCCAAGTTGTTACCGGCACTCTGGAGGGAGTCGGACAGGAGGTTGAGGACATTGGATGCCCGGATGCGGCTTGAATTCATAGATCTTTTCGCCGGTCTCGGCGGCTTTCATCTTGCGCTTCGTGCCCTGGGGCATGAATGCGTATTCGCAAGCGAAATCGACGAGGATCTGTGCGATTTGTACGAGCGAAACTTCTTGATGCAACCGCAGGGCGACTTGCGAGCCATTGCCGAGAAAGACATCCCGGCCCACGATGTGCTCTGTGCGGGATTTCCGTGTCAGCCTTTCTCAAAAGCTGGCGAGCAGCGGGGGACGAAGTGCAAGCTATGGGGTGACCTATTCTCAAAGCACGTACTCCGAGTCATCCGGCGGCACCGGCCGATGTACCTGCTGATGGAGAACGTGGCGAACCTGGAACGCCACGATGGTGGCAGGACCTGGAAGAAGATGCGGCGACAGCTTGAACGGGAAGGTGGGTATGCCGTCGACACGAAAGTCCTCTCTCCGCATCGTCTCGGCATCCCTCAGATCCGGGAGCGCCTCTTCATTGTGGGTAGCCGTTGCGGGCTTGAGCACTTCACATGGCCAGAGGAGGATCGGTCGGAGCCACACATCCAAACGATCCTTGACCAACGACCGCTCGATGCCAAAGGGCTCACGGACCAGGTAATACGTTGCTTGGAAGTGTGGCAGGAGTTTCTGGAACGTGCCCCAAAGGGCAAGCAGTTGCCGTCGTTCCCGATTTGGACGATGGAGTTTGGTGCCACATACCCGTACACCAAATACGACTCACTATACCGCATTCCCGTTGGAAGACTCGCCAACTACAAGGGCTGTTTCGGCCAGACACTGAAACGCGGAAGGCGTCGGCAGATTATCGAGCGGCTTCCAAGCCATGCCCGTGCCGAAAGCGGGGCGTTCCCCCGCTGGAAGCAGTTGTTCATTCGGCAGAATCGGCAGTTCTACGAACAAAACAAGCAATGGATCAAGCCTTGGCTGCCGAAGATTCGCGAGTTTCCGCCGAGTCTCCAGAAGTTCGAGTGGAACTGCAAGGGCGAGCCTCGCGATATCTGGCAATTCCTTATCCAATTTCGAGCGTCGGGTGTCCGGGTCAAGCGCCCTACAACGGCACCCTCGCTGGTCGCGATGACGACAACGCAGGTGCCGATCATCGCCTGGGAGCGTCGCTACATGACGCCACGTGAGTGCAGCCGTCTCCAGAGCATGGATGCACTCAAACACCTTCCAGCCGCACAGACGAAAGTCGTCCATGCTCTTGGAAACGCCGTGAACGTCGAAGTCGTCAGGCGAGTCGCCGAGTCGCTGCTTGCAGCCCACGGCGTGAGCACGTACCGGTCGCGTAAGGCGGCCTAAGGATGGAAGGGAGATATCGATGGCGATCAGCGAGAAGATCGAACGCGAAGAGATCGAGAACCTGCATCTCGATCCACTCAATCCGCGGCTGGGGCGGCGTCTCATTAAGGAGAAGCCGGGACAAGGAGAGATCCTGACATGGATGGTCGCGGAAGGCGTACTTGACGAACTCGCCGTGTCCTTTCTGGAAAGTGGGTTCTGGACGCAGGAGGCCTTGGTTGTCGTTGAGGAGAAGGCGGGGCGCAAGAAGGAGTTGGTTGTCGTCGAGGGCAACCGGCGCCTGGCAGCGTTGAAGATGCTGTTCAAGGCGCATAACGGTGAGAAGGTCAGCAAGAAGTGGGAGGAGATCGCGTCCACGGCTACGCCATCAAAGATGCGGAAGCTGGAAAGCGTTCCATTCGTTCGCGCCGGATCGCGGAATGAAGTTCAAGCGTATCTTGGCTTCCGGCACGTGAGCGGAATCAAGGAATGGAACCCGGCGGAAAAGGCCGAATTCATCGCTCACCTGATCGATGATCAGGGGCTCACCTATCACCAAGTCATGAGGCGGATTGGAAGCAAGACACCGACGGTGCGGCAAAACTACATCGCGTACCGGATTCTCTTGCAGATGGAAAAGCAGAGCGAAGACATCTCGATCGAGAAGGTGGAAGACCGATTCAGCGTGCTGTATCTGTCGTTGAGGGCAAATGGTGTTCAACAGTACTTGGGCTTTGATATCGGTGCTGAGCCGCGGAAGGCGAAGCAGCCTATTCCAAAATCCAAGTCGCGGGAATTGGCAAATTTTTCCGGTTGGCTGTTTGGCAGCGGAGAAGGGGAAGATGAAAAGGACCCGATTGTCAGAGACTCTCGTCAGACAGATAACTTCGGAACGATTCTGGAGAGTCCAGCGGCGATAAAGTATTTGGAGAGAAGCGACTCGCCTGTTTTTGACACGGCGTATCGGATTGCTGGTGGATCAGAGGCCGAAACTGCTCAGCACATCGAGCGTGCCGCTGACGAGGTGGAAGAGGCTCTCGGGACGGCTCATCATCATAAGAAGTCAAAACGGCTGCAAAACGCGACAGAGAGACTGGGACGCGATGTGCTTCAGTTGCTGCAGTTGTTTCCGAAGATCAGGACCGAACTGTTGTCCGAGGATTGAGCATGCTGTGTTTGCCTGATAGTGGATTTCAACCGTCGGTGAGGGAGCACAACGGCCGGCTGGATGTCCTGGTCGACTGGATTGAGGGCAGTGTCGCATTCATTGATGAGGAGTTGTCACAGACGGATGTGGTGGATGTTTTGTGTGAGAATGATATCTATCAAGAGCAGGATTTCGCGAGCGAACGGGTCACGGATGCTTGGATTGAGTTGGAACGTCGAGCCGAGAGCGTTATTGACGGTGCTCCATTCAAGGTTGTCGGCCGCAGAATCCGACGACGCTACGCTTGGGATGACAACCCAGCGTACTCTTTCTGTCTTCTTCTTTCCCTGCAAGCATTGTACAAAGGATGGGCCAAGCAGTTCGGAAACGATTTCACCGAGCAGGGCGACCTCTTTGAAAAGCTCACGGCTGAGTGCCTCGAAGGACTAGGGTGGACGGTTCATCGCACTGGATGGGCTCCCGGGAACGCCGCGAAGATCAAGGCAGTCGTCGAGAATGTCAGTGCCCACATCGGCGAACCTGAAATACCGGGTGAGTTGGTGAAATGGATTCCGGCAAACGCAAACGAAGAGGGATTGGACGTTGTATGCTCCGACCCCTTCTGCGACGGCTGGGGAGGACGGCCGCTGTACTTCTTTCAATGTGCAAGCGGTGTCCATTGGTCGAACAAGCTTCGGACGCCTAACCCGGAGACATGGCGACGGGTAATTTCGTTCACTACAATACCCCAGAGAGGTTTCTCATTGCCGTTCGCTCTGCTCGAAGCTGACTTTCGGCGCAGTGCGGGGAAGGTGAACGGCATGTTCATGGATCGATTTCGCCTGCAATCGCCTTCCGTCGACGGTGACGTGAATTGGGCTTCCAAGCCGTTAGCAACGAGCATCCTAAAATGGATGCGTCCGCGCGTCAGGAAGTTGCCCGATGATCGCAATTAGGGGATAGCCAAAACACTGCTGGGCAAGTCAGCAGTGGCACCCAAATCGCCGGCAACCGACTTTTTCAACGGGCCACTACCCGAGCGATTTTCGGGCGCGGGCGGCCACTTCGACGGCGGCTTGGCAGCGGCGGCGGATTTCGTCCCAGCGGCCGGCTCTCAGATCGTCGCGCTTGGCCAGCCAGGTTCCGCCCACCGCGGCCACGGCGGGGGAACTGAGATACTCTTCCAGATTGTCGGGCGTGACGCCGCCGGTCGGCATGAAGCGGACGCCCGTGTGACCGTAGGGGCCGGCCAGCGCCTTTATCATCGACAGGCCGCCGAGCATTCCGGCGGGAAAGAACTTCAACTGCGTGCAGCCCAATGACAAGGCGGTCTCGATATCGCTGGGCGTTGCCACGCCCGGCACGAAGGGCAGGCCGATTTCCGCCGCCCGCTTGACGATTTGCGGGTTCAAGCCCGGTGCCACGGCGAAACTAGCTCCACAGTCCCGGGCTGCCAGGAGGTTCTCTTCGGTCAGAACCGTTCCAGCGCCGAGCAGCAACTCGGGCCGCTCTTTGCTCAGCAGGGCGATAACTTCAGCGGCCGCCGCGGTGCGAAAGGTAATCTCCGCCACCGGCAGCCCGCCGGCGATCAGCGCGTCGGCCAGAGGCATGGCGGCGTCAATCGAGTCGATAGCGACGACCGGCACGATTCCGACTTCAGCAATTTTATCCAGAACCAAATCCGGCATGGGTTATTCTCCAGGGGGTTAGTAGTCGTCACGCTCCGCGTGACGAACCGGCATCACGCGGAGCGTGATGAGTACGTGCCCTACACGCTGAACTTGATCATCAGCACGTCGTCGTCGCCGACGAGGTAGTCTTTCGGCTCCTGGCGGACCAGGTGTTGGGCTTTCATCTCCCGTTCGCTGCCCGTGCGGATCAGGTCGGCCGTGGTCATCACTTCGGCTCGGATGAAGCCTCGGAACATATCGGTGTGGATGCCACCGGCGGCCTCTTGGGCGGTGGCCCCCTTGCGGACCAGCCAGCTTCGCACTTCCTTCTCGCCGGCCGTGAAAAAGATCTTCTGGCCGGATACGTCGAGCATGGTTCGGATCAAATGGTCCCGATCAGTTCCGCCGATGCCCATCTCGGCCTCGAACTCGGCCCGATCTTCGGGGCTCATCCGCGCCAATTCGAGTTCCAACCCGGCGGGCACGACCGTCAGGCCGACGCTCTCGGGAGCGCAGGGGGCGAAGCGGTCGGGGTCCTCCTCGTCGTCGGCCGTGTTGACGATCATCATGCGGGGTTTCTCGCTCAGCAGCCGGAACGATCGGGTGACACGGAGTTGCTCGTCGGTCATGTCGTCCTGACGCAGCGGCTGGCCGCCTTCCATCGCGGCCAGAACCATCTTGAGCGTATCCTCTTCATGAACAAGTTTCTCGTGTTCGGTCCTAGGTAGCGGCTTGAGAAGCGACTGCTCCACCCGCTCGATCCGGCCGGTGATGATCTCCATGTCGGCCAGCATCAGGTCTTCCTCGAACGACCTGATATCGGCCGCCGGGTTCGAGCCGTCAAAAGCGGCCGAAACGAGCACCAGGCAGCCGGCCTCGCGCAGCAGGGCCAGTCGGGCCGCGTTGCCCTCGTGCGTGCGGCTCAAGCCGGGTGTGTCGACAAGCTCCAGCGACGCAATGGTCACCTTTTTCGGGTGGTATACGCCGCAAAGCGCCTCGATCCGCGGGTCGGGGATGGGCGCCATGGCACTTTGGGCCGTGTGCGACATGGCCGGGTCGGGCGTCACGCCAGTTAGCCACTCAAACAGCGTGCTCTTGCCCGACGACTGGTATCCCGCCAATCCGATCTTCATATTATCCTTTCCAAAAACGCTAGCCACCCGGATATCAAACCATAATACCTGGAACTCTACATTCTCTCCAATAAAATGATTTTGTAAATGTGGGTCTCGGGAAGTTCTGGCGAGATTTTGACTTCTTGACCGAGCAGGGCACGGTAGTGATTCGACAATAGCCGCCAGCGGAAGCTGGCGGTTGGGCAAAACAACAGTTTCGGTTGGATAGCGTGAACGAGCCCGGGCGCAACCGCCAGCTTCCGCTGGCGGCTATTGCGGATAAACGTGGCGATACCGGCTTGTTGTAGGGGGTTCCAAGACGCATATTAGGCGAACGGCCCGCTTGCAGCAACCGGGCGGTGGTGGCTCCGAACGCCCGAGAACCCTGGAAACCGGCCCGCCAACATGCTATACCAGTACTCATACAGTACCCACCCAAATAAGGAGACCCTCCACATGAACGCGGCGCACCAACTCACCCGTCGGGAACTTCTCCGCCAGGCGGCGGCCGGCATGGCCGGACTTGCCTCGGCCAATCTGCTCGCACGGTCGGCCAGTGGAGCGGAAGGCTGCCCGTTCCAGGTCGGCATCTACACGCGACCTTGGGATCAGTTTGAATATCGCGTTGCGCTCGATGCCATCGCGGAAGCCGGCTTCAAGCACGCCGGCCTGATGACCAGCAATTCGAAGAACCGGCTGGTTATCTCCGGCGAGGATACCGTCGAGCAAGCGCAAAAGGTGGGCGAAGAAGTCAAGAAACGAGGGCTGTCGATTCCTTCGGTCTATGCGGGCCGCATTCCCGTCAACAAATCGCTCGAAGCAGGCATAGCGGGCATGCGAAAGATCGTCGACAACTGCGCGGCGGCCGGCGCTAAGTCGATTCTGATGGGCGGAATGTCCAACGAGAAGTTCGTCAAGGACTACTACAAGGCCATCGCCGAATGCTGCGATTACGCGGCCGAGAAGGGTAT
Organism: uncultured Planctomycetaceae bacterium; assembly: GCA_964505115.1. GTDB lineage: Bacteria > Planctomycetota > Planctomycetia > Pirellulales > Thermoguttaceae > CAZDHN01. The sequence goes on along the minus strand of CAZDHN010000029.1, from coordinate 12,229 downwards.
CTTCATTACCGTCAAACCGCACGGCGGATTGAACGCCACCGGGGCACAGTGCAGTAAGCAAGTCAAGTCGGTCGGACATAAGAACTTCGGCGTCTGGTACGATCCGGGCAACGTGATGTATTACTCGGGCGGCGAACTGGACCCGATCAAGGATGTCGCGGCGGTCGACGGCCAGGTGATGGGCATGTGCATCAAGGACTTCAAGCTCCCCAAGGACGTTTGGCTAACGCCCGGCACCGGCCTGGTCGATTTCCCGGCCCTCATGGTCCGACTCAAAAAGGGTGGCTTCACCAAGGGCCCCCTGGTCATCGAGACCCTCGCCCGTAGCAAGCCGCCGACGCTACCCGAACTGCTCGCCGAAGCCAAGAAGGCGCGCAAGTTCGTCGAAGGGTTGGTTGGCTAGCGGGCCATTACTATCTTATGACGTTTAGCCACGCCGGGCGCGCGACTCTCCCGGCGTGGCCGCCGGGGCTAAACACAATACCGTTCGTGTTTCGCGGGAATTGATGTTAGCCCGGTCGCCTGCGACCGGAAAACCGGGGAATCCGCCGCACAATCCGGTCGCAGGCGACCGGGCTAACAGTGAATCACGAACGGTATTGGGGCTAAACGGAGGTTCCCGATGAATTGTCGGTATCTGCAACTGTTTGCATGCCTTGCGTGTTGGATGACGATCAGCAGCCCGTCTGCCGCGGCGCCGCTTGAGATTAGTGGGCGCTATCCGCGCCTGGCGGTGTTTAATCATCAGGGCGAGTGCGGCATTGGGGCCGTGGTGCCTTGGGCCGATCGGCTCTGGCTGATTACATACTCCCCGCACCGGCCGGGTGGCAGCGACGACAAGCTCTACGAGATCGACGCCGCATTGAGGATGACCGTCCGTCCGGAAAGCGTGGGCGGCACGCCGGCCAACCGGATGATCCATCGCGAGTCGAACCAACTGAACATCGGCCCGTATTTCATCGACGCCCGCCGCAAGGTGCGCGTGATTCCGCCGTCCAAAATGTTCGGCCGGCTGACCGCAACCGCCCGGCACTTAACCGATCCGGCCAACCGGCTCTACATCTGCGACATGGAGGGTTTGATTTACGAGGTCGACGTTCATAGCCTGGCGGTGAAGCTGCTGTTCAAGCGGCCGATTCCCGGCTGGCACTCCAAGGGCGGCTACAGCGGCCAGGGTCGGCTGGTGTTGACGAACAACGGCGAGCACGCGGCCGGCTCGGTCGATCGTTTCAAGCCGTTCGATTACTTCATCGACCCGGCGCGAAAGGGCCGCGACGACGCCGGCGCCCTGGCCGAGTGGGACGGCACTTCCTGGCGGTTGATCCGCCGGCGCCAGTTCACCGACGTGACGGGTCCCGGCGGCATTCTTGGCCCACCCAGCGACGACGCGCCGCTTTGGTCGATCGGCTGGGACCGCCGCTCGCTGCTGTTGGAAGTCCGCCACGGTGGCGGCTGGCAGGAGTTCCGTCTACCCAAGGCCGACTTCAGCTACGACGGCACGCACGGCTGGCATACCGAATGGCCGCGGATCCGCCAGGTTACCGATAGCAAGTACCTAATGAACCTGCACGGCGGCTGGTTCGATTTCCCGTCCGACTTCGCGCCCGGCAAGACGGCCGGCCTCCGCCCGGTTGGCGACTATCTGAAAATCACCGGCGACTTCTGCGCCTGGAACGGGCGGATCGTCTTCGGCTGCGACGACACGGCCAAGTCGGGGTTCAGTCGGGCCGGCGTGGGCGATACGCTCAACCGGCTCAACGGGCAGTCGAATTCGAACCTCTGGTTCACCACCTGGGAGAAGCTCTTCCAGGCAGGTCGACCGGCCGGTTTCGGCGGGCCCTGGCTGGGCGACGACACGAAGGCCCGAGTACCCTCCACCCCGTATCTATTGGCCGGATACACGCAACGCGTCTTGCATCTTGCGCACAAATCGCCAGGGCCGGTTGCCTTTGGGATCGAGATCGACAAGACGGGCGATGGGCGGTGGACCGCATACCGGACCGTTACCGTTGAGCCGGGTGGATACGCCTTTCAGGTCTTTCCGGAAGAGATCGTCGGGCAGTGGGTTCGCCTCCGCACCGACCGCGATGCCTCCAGCGTGACCGCCTACTTCCACTACGGCCCCGGCGGCCCGGCCGTGATTGATCGCGAGCCCTTCGCCGTGCTGGCCGACATCGATCGACCCGGCCCTTGGACTTCCGCCGTGATGCGCAGCGAGGGCGACAATCAAATCAAGTTGGGCGTGCTTGCCCAAGCGGTGGACGCCGCCGGCCAAGTCGGCCCGGCGAGAACCTATCAGGCCGGGGCCGACTTGCGCTTCCAACCGAGCGAACCCGACAGCCCGTCGGCCCGGTTCCTGCAAGAGAAGGTCCAGGTGCGGGAGCAGGTCGTCCGGATCGACGACGCCTCGGTGATCGTCACGGAGGGCAAGCTGCGGGTCCGTTTGCCAAAGTCGCACCCGGGCTACGATTCGGCTTGGCCCACCGGTTGGCCGCGTGCCATGCGAGAGCTGGTCACCGAGCGTTCGCTGCTCAACGCGGTCGGCAGCTTCTACGTCTTGCCTCGCACCAACTCGGGCGGATTGCGACGTATCAAGCCGGTATGCACGCACAACAAGCGTATCACCGACTTCTGCTCGTGGCGCGGACTGCTGGTTGTTGCCGGTTGCCGGGCGGACGCCAGGCCGGACGGCCACTATTTCCCCATCGGCGACGACCGGGGCGGGCTATGGTTCGGCGATCTCGACGACCTCTGGAAGCTCGGCAAGCCGATTGGACGCGGCGGGCCGTGGCTCGACACGCGGGTCGAGTCGGGCGAATTATCCGACCCATACCTGATGACCGGCTACGACCGCAAATCGGTCGAGCTATCGCACGATGCCAAGGGCGACGCGAGCTTCACTATCCTGGTCGACGTGGCGGCCGACGGCCAATGGCTGCCGTACGCCACCGTCAGCGTGCCGGCCGGTCGGACCGTCACCCATGAATTTCCCGCCGGTTATTCCGCGCACTGGGTTCGCCTGAAAGCCGACCGTGCCTGCAAGGCGACCGCCACTTTCATCTACGATTGAACGACACTGCTTTCGTAGCTGGAGAAGTCGGTTCTTCCCATCGCGGCGGACCACGCGCCGCAAACGCAGGGTGATCGTTGCACGGCCGGCCGGCAATTGGGCTTGCTCGGTGCAACGGATGGCGGTAGTGTCCCACGCCATGAAACCGTGGGAGACGAGCGAATGTCCGAACTGTAAGCCAATTGCCCGGCGTCTTGCCAAGCTGGAGCAGCAACTGGCCGACACACTTCAGCGCATCGACACGCTGGGCGAATAATCAATAACAGTCATTGTCGCCGATGTCGGGTGCTTCGTCCGCCGGCCGCTTTCGGCGGCCGGGTGGGTATTAGGCAGTCGGGCCGATTGCCGATCAGGTTCGTGCGGCCGGTCTCTTCCAAGGCGCGGCGCACTTCTCGATAGTTCTCCGGCTTGAAGTATTGCAGCAATGCCCGTTGCATCTTCCGCTCGCGCTGTCCCTTGGCCACGTGGACCGGCGCGCCGGTGATGGGGTCCATGCCGGTGTGGTACATGCAGGTTGCCAGGTCGAACGGGCCGGGCAGGAAATCCTGGACTTGCTCGACGCGGTAGCCGCTTCGCTTGAGGTAGACGGCCAGGTCGATCATGGCATGCAGGTCGCTGCCCGGATGGCCGGCCATAAGATACGGCACCAGATACTGCTCCTTGCCCGCCTCCTTCGACACCCGAGAGAACCGTCGCGCGAACGACTCGAAGTTCTCGATTGTCGGTTTCCTCATCAGTCGCAATACTTCGGCGTCGCAATGTTCGGGCGCGACTTTCAGAAGCCCGCCAACGTGGTGTCGCGCCAGATGACTGATATACGACTTGCTCTGCTGGGCCAGATCCATCCGCACGCCCGACGCCACGAACACCCGTTTGACACCCGGCCGGCGTCGGGCCGCCTTCATCAGGTCGACGAGCGGGCCGTGGTCGGTTACCAGCAGCTTGCAGATTTTCGGATAGAGGCAACTCGGGCGTCGACATTTGCGCCGGATTTCCGGCCGGCTGCAATTCATCCGGTACATATTGGCCGTCGGCCCGCCCAGGTCGCTTATCGTGCCGGAGAAGGCCGACTCGGCCGCCATCCGGTCGATTTCCGCCAGCACCGATTCCCGGCTCCGGCTTTGCACGATTCGCCCCTGGTGCGCGGCGATCGAGCAAAACGTGCAGCCGCCGAAACAGCCGCGCACAATCTGGATCGAATCCTTGACCGTCTCGTAGGCCGGAATCCGACGGCCGGCATAGGCCGGATGCGGCCGTCGCGTGTAGGGCAGTTCGTACGCGCGGTCCAACTCGGCCTCGCTAAGCGGCATGGCCGGCGGATTGACCACCACGCGCTCGCGGTCGTGATACTGCACCAGCCGTCGGGCGCTTTCGGGATCGGTTTCCCGGTGCGCTATCCGCGTCATCCGGCAAAAGGCCTCGCGGTCGTGGGCAACTTCCTCGTAGCTTGGGAGTTCGATCGTCCCCTCTCCGGGCGACAACTCCTCAAGCCCGTCGCTGACGATTTGGGTGCCACTGCTGGCTTGTCCAGCAGTGCCTTCGAGGGTTTTGTACTTCGCACTGCTGGACAAGCCAGCAGTGGCACCCTTCTGCAACAGGCTGCCAGGGCGAGGTGAGTATTCAGGCAACTCCTCCTTGGCACCTAGCCGGTAGGCGATGCCCGGCAGATCGCGCAACTCGCCAACCGCTTGGCCCGCGTCGAGGCGGCGGACGATCGCCGAGATGGTCCGTTCGCCCATCCCGTATACGATCAGGTCGGGCTTGGCGTCCATGATGATCGCGCGGCGGACCTTGTCGCTCCAATAGTCGTAATGGGCGATCCGGCGCAGGCTGGCCTCGACACCGCCGGCCACGATCGGCACGCCCTTGTAGGCCTCGCGCGCCCGCTGGCAGTAGGCCATGGTTGCCCGATCGGGCCGCCGGCCGGACTTGCCGTCGGGGCTGTAGGCGTCGTCACTTCTAACCTTGCGGTTGGCCGTGTAGTGGTTGACCATCGAGTCGATGTTGCCCGCGCTGATTGCGAAGCAGAGCCGCGGCCGGCCGAAGGTTTGCCAGGGCCGGCAGGAGTGCCAGTCGGGCTGGCTGAGGATGGCCACCCGATAGCCGTCGCTCTGGAGCAGCCGACCCAACAATGCCATGGCGAAGCTGGGGTGGTCGACGTAAGCGTCGCCGGTCACGAAAACCACGTCGACGGCGTCCCAGCCCCGGGCTTCAACCTCCTCGGGCGTCATCGGCAGCGGGGCCGAAGTGCCCGAAGAAGTGCCGGTCGATCGGTTCGTGCGAGTTGCTGTCATCGGCCAAACGGTGGTAGAGCGGGGCAGGTAGGAGAGTCCATAAGCAGCCTATTCTACCAAGTTTCGCCCTTGCCGGCGAGAAGTTCTATTGGGTGATTCTCGCTCGGGCAACTATAATGCCGCGTCACATTGTCCCCTTTGGTGGCGTGATGATGTTAGCCCCGTCGCCCGCAACGGGTAAATGGGCGTAAACCGCTACGTCTTCCGGTCGCGGGCGACCGGGCTAACTGGTGGCGTCGTGTTGTGGCGCGAGGGGGACGGGTCCATGTTTTCGGCCATCGTTAATTGGCGAAATGCCCCTTTCGGCCGAAAAATGGACCAGTCCCCAACAGACCGAGCTAACTACCGAGAGAGTCTAGATGGATCAGCTAGAGACCAGCTCGTTTCCGGAACAAATCCGGCTGGAAAACACCAACCTCTGCAATGCGCATTGCGTAATTTGCCCACGCGAGGCGTTGAGCAGAAAGAAAGGGATCATCGATCCGGCGCTGGTGGAGAAGATCGTCGACGAGTGTGTCGGCCGAACCGTCAGGAAGTTCACGCTTCAGGGATTCGGCGAGCCGTTGTTGGACAAGCATTTCTGCCAGTCGATGCGCCTGATCAAGGACCGGCTGAATTGCCCTACCTTCACGGTAAGCAACGGCGCGCTGATCACTCCGGAGCTGGCCGCCAAGCTGGTCGATTGCGGCCTGGATAAGATCAAAATCAGCTTCTACGGCACGAACAAAAGAGAGTACGAGAAGGTCCACACGCCGTTGGATTACGACAAGACGGTCACGAGCATCATGCATCTGGTCGAGGCGAAACGGGCCGCGCGTTCGCGGATGATCATCCGGCTGCAATACATCGGCAAGTTTTGGCGGTTCATCCCCTTCCTCTTTCAATGGCTGGGCAAGACGAGCGTGGGCTACAACACGCTGCACAACTACGGCGGCGGCCGCTCGTATAAATCGACCAACGGCAAGGCCCGTGCTTGCCCCATCCTCTCGCAGCCGATCTTGCAGGTGCTTTGGACGGGCGAAGTGGTGCCCTGCTGTTACGATTTCAACGGGACGATGGTCTTGGGCGACCTCCGCGAGCAGACAATCGAGGAAATCTGGCACGGCCGGCCCTACCAGGCCATCCGGGAAGCCCACGAGACGGGCGACTTTTCCGACTGGCCGCTGTGCATCAAATGCGATCGGAGATTCTGAGCATCATGTTATCACCACCGGTCGCCTCCGCGCCGCGCATATTGATTGTCCGACTGGGCGCTATCGGCGACGTAATTCTGGCAACGCCCCTGTTGTGCGCGTTGCGCGACCGCTTCCCCAATGCGCCGCTGGCCTGGGCGGTCGAGAAGACAGCCTCGGTCTTGCTGGAAGGACACGAGTCGCTGGACCAGTTGATCGTGCTGCCGAAGCGTTGGCTCAAGTCGCCCAAGGGCGTCTGGCAACTGCGGCGACGGCTGAAGGCGATGAACTTCGATATTGTGATCGACGCACAAGGCCTGACCAAAAGCGCGATCGTCGCCCGCCTGTCGGGCGTCCGGCGTCGGATCGGCTTCGGCGACAAGTGGGGCCGCGAGCAGAGCCGATGGCTCAATAACGAACTGGTCTACAGCACCGCGCCGCACGTAATCGACCGCACGCTCCAATTGCTCTTGCCGCTGGGTATCGAGTCGCCCAAGGTCAATTTCCGCATGCCCCAGAGCGAAGCCGACATAACGGCGGCCGAGTCGCTGATCGAGCAATTGAGTCTTGGCGACGGTTACGGCATGATTAACCCCGGGGCCGGTTGGCCATCGAAGATCTGGCCGGCCGACCGTTACGCGGCCGTCGCCCGACACCTGGGCGAGGCCCAAGACCTGCCCACCCTGGTAGTTTGGGCCGGTGACCAAGAGCACGCCATGGCCCGGCAAATCGTGGCCGGCTCCGGCGGATACGCCCAACTGGCGCCGCCGACCGGGCTGCGGCAACTGGGTGCCTTGGCGCGTCGCGGGCGGATGTTCATCGGTTCCGACACGGGCCCCTTGCACTTGGCCGTGGCGGTTGGCACGCCCTGCGTCGGGTTGTACGGCCCCTGGCCTTCAAAGCAGACGGGCCCCTACGGTCCCGGTCACGTGGTGGTCGAGAAGATGACACTCGACGGCTCGACCAGCCAGCGCAGGCACGCCTCGTCGAAATACATGGAAGCCATCGACGTGGAGTCGGTCTGCCGGGCCTGCGACCGTATCCTTCGCGACGACGCCTCGCGGGCGGCGTAACAGCCTGTTGAAAAAGACCGTTGCCGGGGATTTGGGTGCCACTGCTGGCTTGCCCAGCAGTGTCTTCGCTTCGCACTGCTGGACAAGCCAGCAGTGGCACCCTTTTTCAACCGAAGAACGCCCGTCAGGCGGCCGGTTTTTTGGACGTCGTGTATATTTGCGGGTTGAGGCTCGAGTCGTTATACATCTTGTGCTGCCGATAGATGTTCAGCAGCTTGTGTCCGCTGAAGATGTCGTCGAGCAGTTGCACCAGCGAAGTGGATAGGTCGCGGTGCTGCCGGTGTAGGATTTCCAGCTTGTCGAGGCAGTTTTGGCGGTGCTGCCCGTCGGCGTCGGTCCGGTCGGCCTGCTCCCGCATGTGAAAAATCCTCAGCGCCAGGATCGAGAGCCGATCGATCGCGCTGCCGGGCGTTTCGGTGTTCAGCCGTGCTTCGAGTCGGGGCTCGACTCCCAGGTCGTTCAGCCGGCCAATCAGGTGCTCGTCGAGCTGTTCGATCAGGTCGTTTCGCCGCTGGTTCAGCTTGTCGATCTTGCGTTTTACCTGGGCTAGTTCGGTGTCCGAGGCGCTTGGGCTACGGGCGATGTCTTCCTGATGCCAGAGCCGGAAGTTCTGCTCGTGCTGCCGTACGACCAACCGCGGGAAGCCTTCGTAAGTGTTTTCGATCTCCTCGCGGTGCCACAGCTCGACCGTGGTTGCCTGCGCGTCGGTGATTGTCGGCACGTCGATCATCGGTTCGCCTCGCGAGATGGGAGCAGGAACAGGGCGGATTATGGCCATCGAGCCTGGGAAGATAGCGATTTCCGGCTCTTGCCACAATATTGAAAGCCGCCATGCAGAGTACGGGGGGCTTCGCAAGGCGCGGTGGTGTGGGTTGATAATCAACCCATTTAGCGGTCGGGCCTGCCCGACGTTCTGACGCGCTGAGACAATCTTTGGCGTTGCTTTTTTTCCGCCCCAGTGGTAATTAACGGGAGCACAAACACGCAGAAGGGCCGGGTTATGTCAACTATCAGAACGCTTTCGTCCAACCTTTCATGCCGGATCGTCGGCGGCGTCTACGATGCGGCCCGGGGCGCGTTCCCCAAGGTGGTCCGAATCGAGACCACCAACGCCTGCAACGCCAAGTGTACAATCTGCCCACACAGCGAAATGAAACGGCCGATCGCGCGGATGGACGACGGCCTGTTCAAACAGATTATCGACGAGTGTGCCGCCAATCGTTCGAAGGAGGTCCACCTCCACAATTTCGGCGAGCCGCTGCTGGATAAGCATATCGAACAGCGCGTGCGCTACGCCAAGCAGCAGGGGCTGAAGAAGACGAAAATCTTCTCCAACGGGGCCCTGGCGAACGAAGATCGGGCGCGAGGCCTGATCGAGGCCGGCCTGGACGAGATCAAGTTCAGCATCGACGGCGCCTCGCGCGAGGAGTTCGAACGAATTCGCGTGCCGTTGAAGTTCGACCAAGTGGTCGGCAACATCCGGCGGTTGGTCGAGATCCGCGACGAGATGCAGTCGGATTTGAGGATCCGCGTCTCCTGCTGCAGCACGTCCGACAAGGACGGCACGATGCGCGCGTTGGAAGATGTGGTGGACGGGTTCTCCTTTGCCAAGCTCCATAATTGGGGCGGCGAGGACCGGCCCGGCGCCAACGGCCGCGTCCGCAAGCCCTGTTCGCGTTTGTGGCGAACGTTCACCATTCTGGCCAACGGCGACATAGCCTTGTGCTGTTTGGACTACGACGGCCAGTTCCTGTTGGGACACATGGATGAAACAACCTCGATCCGCGAGATCTGGCAAAGCCCGGCCTACCGTCAGGCACGCCGGAAACACCGCCTCGCCAGGCAAACGGAAATCGCCCTCTGTGCCAATTGCACGAAGTCGTTCTTGTAGCAGTGCCCGGATAGGGTAGAATAGAGCCATGCGCAAGAACGTCAAAAAGACGGCGGGGCGAGTTGTGGGGCAGAAAGTTTTTCTGGCCGCAAGCGCGGTGGTCTGTTGTCTGGCCGCGGGATATCTGTTGATCTCCGGAGATCGTGATCTGGAGCAGAACGCCGAAGCGGCCGTCTCCCGGCTGCGGCTGGAGGATATCCCCTTCAACGGTGCCCGGTCGTACGAATATCTGAAGCAGATCTGCGCGATCGGGCCGCGCCGAAGCGGCTCGGCCGGCATGGCCGTCCAGCAGAAGTTGCTGGCTGACCATTTTAGCAAGTTGGGTGGGCAAGTCAGCTTGCAGAAGTTCCGGATCCGCCACCCCTTGGACGGTTCGGCCGTGCCCATGGCGAATCTGATCGTTCAGTGGCATCCCAAAAGTCGCAAGCGGATTCTGCTCTGCACGCACTACGACACCTTGCCCTTTCCCATGCTCGACAAGCAGAACCCGCGCGGCCCGTTCATCGGCGCCAACGACGGCGGTAGCGGCGTGGCCCTGCTGATGGAACTGGGCAACGAGATGCCCGGGCTGTCGCTGAAGTACGGCGTGGATTTTGTCTTCTTCGACGGCGAAGAGTTTATTTTCAGCAACGACGGCCGGTTCTTTCTCGGTTCGGAGTATTTCGCCCGCGACTACCGCAAGAACCCGCCGCCCTATCGTTACCGTTGGGGCGTGCTGTTGGACATGATCGGCGACGCCGACCTGCAGATCTACCGTGAGCGAAACAGCATGTGGTGGCGCGATAGCCGGCCGCTGGTGGAAGACATTTGGGCGACGGCCGCGCGGCTGCAAGTGCGCGAGTTCATCGCCGAAAACAGATACCAGATCAGCGACGATCACTTGCCGCTCCACAACATCGCCGGCATACCGGCCTGCGACGTGATCGATTTCGACTACCCGCCCTGGCACACGCAGGGCGATACGGTCGACAAGTGCTCGGCGCTAAGTTTGGCCAAGGTTGGTTGGGTCATCCGGGAATGGCTTAAAGTGGCGAAGTAGGGGCTGACCCACAACTTTGGGAGCATCAATAAAAGTGGAATTCCTGGCTTCGTCGCTTGTCTCGTTGTTTCTGCTGTTGGCGGCCGTTGGGCTGAGCGTGACGCACGTCCGCACCTGGCGGCGCTTTCGGGAGCTAGAGCTTGCCCCGGACGAAGCCAGCTATCGCTGGCGACAGTTCCGTCGCCGCATGCAGTCCAGTGCCATGCTGGGCCTGTTGGCGGTGGCCATTTTTGTCGGCCAATGGATAGAATCGCCGCCCTTTGCGCCGCTCGTGGTGCTTCTCTTCTGGGCCGGAACTTTGGTGCTGGTGGTCTGGCTGGCCCTGCTGGCCATGGCCGACATCGTCTCGACCAAGCACTACTTCAGCCAGGTCCGACGCGACTGTCTCGTCGAGCAGGCCAAATTGAAGGCCGAAATACATCGCATCAAAAGCTTCCGTGGCAACGGCAAGGCAAAGGACGGGAAGTAGGATGCGTGTACTCATCTTTGTAGCTGGATTCGCAAGAATTCAGCCGGCCGACGACAATCCATCCGAATTCTTGCGAATCCGGCTACCACACGATCGCCCCCTCGCAAGGAATTGGCCCGATTGACCGTGGATCGGAGGGCGGTTAGGATAGGGTGTTACTTCGGTCGGTTCGAGTGTTCCGGGAGTCTGGCGATGGACCCGTTTCGTTTGTGTCTCTGCGGGGGACCGGTGGCGGTCTACCTGCTGCTGCTTGGAGCAATCAACCTCTCGCGACGCCCGTTTCTGGTGTCGGGCACGCGCGACACGGCCGCTCTGGGGCTCGCCGTTGCGGGCCTGGTGCTCGTCGGCCCCTTCGAACTATTCTTCCCCAACGCGGCGGCGATCCGCTTCGAACCGTACTCCTGGATCGTCTGGATATTGCTGGTGGCGCTCTACGCGATGTTGCTCGTGCTGGTGTTGCTGCTCTTGCGACCTCGCCTGATCGTCTACAACATCGCGGCCGACGAACTGCGGCCGATCCTGGCCGATCTGGTTACCCGACTCGATTCGGACGCCCGCTGGGCGGGCGACAGCCTCGTGCTGCCGGCGCTGGGTGTGCAGTTGCATCTCGACGGCCTTGCCTCGATGCGCAACGTCTCGTTGGTGGCCAACGGCCCCAACCAAAGCCACGCCGGCTGGAAACACCTGGAGAATGCCCTGCGCGACACCATCGCAAACTTCCAGGTCGTCCGCAATCCCCGCGCCTTCGGCCTGATTAGCGCCGGCCTGCTGATCGTGACCGGGCTAATCCTGGCCATCGCCCGCAATCCCCAAGAAGTCGCCCACGCCCTGCTGGACATGCTTAGGCTGTAGTGGCGGAGTAGCCTTTCGGCCCAGACCCATTGCGCGAAAGAAAGAGGGGTTAGGGGCCAGGGATCAGGGGCCAGGAGCACTAACATTTCGCTGATTCACCCCGTACTCGTCACGCTCCGCGTGACGCCAACGTGAGGTCAAGCGCCTCGCATACCAGGACTTTGCCGATATTGCCACGCCCTGCCAGCCAGGTGTAACCCTGGTTTGAACCAGGCCGGGATGAATTGAATATCGAATATCGAACAAGGAATGTCGAAATACGAAGTGTCGTGGTGAAAACAATTAGCGAAGATCAGCGAAGATTAGTGTTCCTTCGTTGTCTTTTTAGGGAACACTAATCCACGCTAATCGACACTAATCTGAAAACAA
>CAZDHN010000028.1:0-18948 GCA_964505115.1 uncultured Planctomycetaceae bacterium | reverse complement strand
CTTACGGCCAATTGCCAACTCGCCGCTTGATTCCCACGATGCGAAAACGCTCCCCCTCCGGTCTTGCCCAGAGCGAGCGTCCCGGAACTGACGGTGGTCAGGCCGCTGTAGGTGTTCGCCGTGGAGCCGGAGAGAGTCACCGTGCCACTGGTGGTCTTGTTTAGGGCGCCGGTGCCGGCGAGGGCGGCGCTGATGGTGCCGCTTTGCACATCGTAGGGCGAGGAGGCGGTGAGGACGCCCGCGGTGCCCGTGACGCTCCCGCTGATGAGCGTGAAGGCGTCGACCGTATCGGTGCGGGAGTTGATATCCAATGTCCCGCCGCCGACGGTCACGGCGCCGGCCAGCACGTCGTTGGCGCCGAGTCGCAGGATACCCTTGGTAACAGTCGTGCCGCCAGTGTAAGTGTTGGCGCCGCTGAGGGTGAGCGTTCCGGCACCTGTCTTCGTGATCCCGGCGGTGGTGGCTTGGCCGTTGGTGATAGGCACGCTGACGCTCAGGTTAGCGCTGCTGTCGCCAACGTTGAACTCGCGGGTATGGGTGCCCGCGGTGCTGCTGAGCTCCACGGCGACGGTGCCGTATGTTCCGGAACTCGCGATCGCAGTGGCCGACGTCCCGCTGGTGGTCACGTCGCCGTTGAGGATCAGCCGACTCCCTAGCCTGTCGGAGTAGTCACCGAGGCGCAAGTTGAGCGTACTGTTGTTGAGCGAGAGCCCGCCGCTGCCGACGGTAATGGTCGACTGCCTGCTGGTGCTGTTTCCGTAGAGACTGAAATTGTTGTTGCCCGCCCCCGAGGCGCCATTCATGTCGGTAAGGCTGAGGCTGCCGAAGCTTGCGAGGCTACCACTATTGCCGACGAAGATTGTGTTGCCCGAACCTCCGGTGAAACTGGCGGCGCCATCCACGGTCCAGCCCAGCGAGCCGACTCCCGACTGGAAAATGCCGCCGCTCACATCGAGGCTGCCAATGGTCTCATTGCATTGGTAGACGCCGGCACTTAACGCGGTGCCATTGAAGGCGCTGGAGGCCCCGCTCATGGTGACGGCGGCGTCGTTGGCGATTTGCTGGTCGGCGCTGAAGGTCACCGCGCCGCCCGAGATGGCCAGATCGCCGGATACCGCATTGACGTTGTTCGACTTTCCCAGAGCGAGCCTTCCGCCGCTGACAGTGGTCAGGCCGGTGTAGGTGTTCGCGGTGGAGCCGGAGAGAGTCACCGTGCCACCGGTAGTCTTGGTTAGTGGGGCGTCGATGCCGGCGAGGGCGGCGCTGATGGTGCCCGCTTCCACGTCGTAGGACGAGGCGGTGAGAACGCCCGTGGTGCCCGTGACGCTCCCGCTGGTGAGCGTAAGGGCACCGACCGTATCGGTGCGGGTGTTGATGTCAAACGTGCCGCCGCCGACGGTCACGTCGCCGTTGTCGGCCAGCACGTTGTTGGCGCCGAGTCGCAGGACACCCTCGGTAACAGTGGTGCCGCCAGAGTAAGTGTTGGCGCCGCTGAGGGTGAGCGTGCCGGCGCCGGTTTTCTCGATCCCCGCGCTGGTGGACGCGCCGTTGGTGACGGGCACGCTGATGGTCAAGTCGGCCCCGCCTCCGCCAATGTTGAACGTACGGGTGACGGGGTCGGCCGTGCTGCTGAGTTGCACGGCGATGGTCCCGGGCCCGCTATTGCCAAGCACTATCGAAGAGGCCGACGTTCCCGTGGTCGTCACGTTCCCGTCGAGGACCAGCCGGCTGCCCTGGGCGCCCAGGCGCAAGTAGATCACGCTGTCCTCGAGAGTGAGCCCGCCGCTGCCGACGGTGATGGACGACTGCGTGGCGTGGGATCCGTAGAGGTTGAAGCTCTTAGCGACGTTTCCCGAACTCGCGGCGTTCATGTTGGTCAGGCTCAGGCTGCCGAAGTGCGACGTGCTACCGCTATTGCCAACAAAGATGGTGTTTCCCGCTCCGCCGGTGAAACTGGCGGCGCCATCCACGGTCCAGGTTGACACGCCCGTGTGGAATACGCCGCCGGTCACACCAAGGCTGCCGATGGTTTCAGTGATGTTGCGGAAGTTGGCATTGAACCCGGTGCAATTTAAGGCGCTGGAGGCCCCGCTCATGGTGACGGCGGCGCTGTTGGCAATTTGCTGTTGTTGCCCGGTGGCGCTGAAGGTCACCTTCGCGCCGCCCGAGATGGCCAGATCGCCGGGTATCGCATTGATGTTGTTCGACTTTCCCAGAACGAGCCTTCCGTCGCCGACGGTGGTCAGGCCGGTGTAGGTGTTCGCGCTGGAGCCGGAGAGGGTGAGCTGGCCGCTGCCGGTCTTGGTCAGCCCGACGGAGCCGTCGATCGCGGAATTGATCGCGGCGCTAAACGTGCCGGTATCGATGATGCCGGTCCCGGTGCTGGCCATGGTCAGCGTGCCGCCGGTAATCGAGCCGGTCACGCTGAACGAGAGCGACTTGGCCGTGGGATTGGTTGCGATCAACGTGACCGTGCTGGCGGTTCCTTCGAACACGGCGTCACTGCCGTCGCTCCAAGTGCCGGTATAGGATCCTCCGGAAGAAGACGCCCAGCCCGTGCCGCCGACGGACCAGTTTCCCGCGCCGGACCAGTAGAGACTTCCGGCCGCGGGATGGCTTGGGGTAAAGACCACGAGGGCGGTCGTTGCGGCCAGACAGATGACCTTCGTCACCCAACGGAATCCGCGTTTGCTGGACATGAGCAGTCCTCCGGTCGAAGAAGAAATGGATTGCACGATTGATTCTCCCTGATGCGGTGATACGGGCCCGGCCCACGACGAGATTCCGGGCGGGCGAAAACACCAAACCTATTCATACTCCCTTACCTATGCCGCTGGCCCCCTGTTCCTGACAGCGCCGTCGAAGTCCTGATTCTTCAGGGACAGTGAACAGGAAGCGACATTTCCCATTTGCGGTGAAAGTACAGAACCGCTAGGTCCATTCCGTTCTTTATTTTAACCTCGCACTCCCCCCGTGTCTAACGACTGGGTAAATTATTGGGTCAGAATACGCAAGTTTCCTTGTTTCCAGTGCCCGAGCCCCATTCGTTGATGGGGCCCGAACCACCAAGTGTGACTCCCGGGCGCACTGTCCACACAAGCATTGCTAGCTCAGCGGGTATCCGCAGGCCTCCAGCAGGCACTGCTGAACGATCAGTTCGTGTTCCAACGGGAAAGGATTCTCTATTTCGCCGCGGATAATCCGGGCCAATTCAATCAGTTGGTTGTCGTATCGTGCCGGAACTTGCGGGAAGGAGACTTCCTGATAACCCTTCTTGTAAGAATCGCGAGCCTTGGATAAGGCGAGTTGGAGCTTGAGGGGTTGAGGCGGGCGGATGCCGTATATCTCCAATGGGCGAATGTCGATCGTCCCTTCGTCGCCACAAACCACGAGTTGACGCCGCTTGAACCCTTCCACTTCGAGCGACGAGGTGCGGATCGTGGCCGTCGTCTTCGGATACTCGAACACGGTCAGCCCGTTGTCGCACATCTCGCCCGCGTCCGACCGCGTTTGCCTCTGGAAGGCAACGACACGATCGGGCTTTCCCATCAGGCCCACCACCAGGTCGATCACGTGGCAGGTATAGATGAACATCGTTCCACCCCGAAACTGGGAGAGGTACTTCCGGTAGGCGACCGAGGAGTGCTTGCTCATAACGCAGTCGATCTCGAAGACTTGGCCGAGCCAGCCTTGCTGAACCGCATTGCGACAGAACTGTACCGCCAGATTGTTTCGGTACATGTAACCCAGTTGTACGGTCAGCTTGCGTCGCCCGGCTTCGTCCAGCACCTTCTTGAACTTGCTGAACGATTCTCCTCCCGGCTTGTCCAGGTGGATGTGCATGTCGGCATTGATGCAACGCCCGGCGATGTCCATCAGGTGGTCATCGTCGGCATCAACCTCCACGGCCACGGCCCGCAGATCCTTGGTGTTGAGGAGCTGTTCCTCGGTCATCCATGTCAGGCCCTTGTAGACCGAGTTGTTTTCGCGGCTCTTGCGCAAGGCGGGATCCGGCTCGACGATGCCGACGACTTCGTATTGGTCGCTTAGTTTCCGAAAGGTGGCCATCTTCCCCGAGGCATGTTCATGCCCCACGCCTATCTGGCCGACCTTGATCCGCTTTTTGGGCTTCTCGGCCGCGGCCGCGGTCGCGTTGAGCAACTGCCCGGCCGCGACGGTCGCGCCCGCGCCAACGGCGGTTGTCAGAAGATGGCGACGATCAAAGGTATCCATTTGGTTCTCCCATACTACTAATCTCAATGCTCGTTAGGCCAGCGTATCAATTTGGTGGGGCTCGCCGCGCTCGACCCACCCTACACTACTTAGTCATCCGTCAGATCAAAAGTCAGCGGTTCATTGTCACCCGGCTTCACGTCCACGACGATTCCGCTTGTGGCGGACGACAAGTACTTCGCCGGGATCAGCGAGTCGCCCATCGCCATGCCTTCGCCCGGCGGGCCGTCGCCATTTGCCTCAACGGGCTTTGCGGCAGGGTCCTGATTGGCGAAGCAGACGAATCGCACCTTGCTCTTTCCGACGGGCACGCCGCTGCCTTCGCCGCGTGTCTCCATTTGGAAGGTTCCGTCCGGCTGGATCACACCCGTCGCGAATTGGCCCGCTTCCGGCTCGAAAACAACCGTTCCGAACCGCAACGGCTCTCCCTTGTAGGTGACTCTGCCGGTCACGGTAGCCCGATCACGTTTCTCCTTACCGCAGCCGGGCATGATTATCGCAACCGCCGCAATCGCCAGGACGACAAGCCCCCAGCCGCCGGCGCTACGGCGAGGCAGTGCCGAAAAAACACTCGGCTCGCGGGTTCTTGGATTCATCATATTTCGCTGACTCCTCCCGGTTTGTCGCCTTTCGCTCCGCGAAAGAAGGCGGTTATCATGGCAAGGCGGCCACCTCGCCGCCGTCCACGGTGCCCAGCTTCCAGTATGTATCCAGCAATATCGTTTCCGCGATGAACCTAACGCTGCCGTCGGCCACGAGGAAATGCGCCCCGCCGGGATGGTAACTGCCCATCGGCAAGTGGTTGTAGGGGATGTGATCCGTGCCGCGGTTGACCTTCGCGTTGATCGCGTAGACGAGCACCTTGGATGCGTAAAGCCCCGCGATTGTGGTGCCGCCGAAGACCCACGCTCGAACGGCGCCCGGCGGCTCGGCCCACCACGCCGTGCTGGCGGAGGACGCTTCCGAATCGATTTCCACGAATTCTCCCATCGCCAGGGTATTGCTCAAGCCGTCTTTAATGTCCGAAATCGAGCGGACGAATTCCCAGCCGAAGATCCCGTTCTTGGGGACATCGCCGGCATCACTGTATTCATGGGGTTCCACGGTGGGATAGGCGCCGGCGACGCCTTGGTAGGTCGTCAGAGCGCCCGTGTAGGGATCTTTGTCGTCAACAGCGCCGTGGGGCCATGACGGACAAATGTAGCACGAGACGGCGTCGAATTTGTGGGGTTCGTGGTACGTGTTGTAGGTCTCGCACTTCAAGTCGAGTTGGTCGTAAAGCGTTTGTAGTTCCAAGTACGGCAGCATGTGGGTGAATAGGCCATGTTTCCAGACACCGGGCGAGCCGGGTGGAAAATAACTGCCCTGAGCCGTGGCGTAATTGTGCATGGCCAGGCCCATCTGCTTCAGGTTGTTGGCACACTGCATTCGCCGCGCCGCCTCGCGCGCGGCCTGCACGGCCGGAAGCAGCAACGCGATCAAAATGCCGATGATCGTGATCACGACTAGCAACTCGACCAAGGTAAAACCGCGCGGGTGCGGGCAGATGTCGCCAGGTTTCTCCGCACCCGCCATGGTGATGTGCTTCCGTGTCGACATGATGCTGCCCTCTTTCTTTCTACACCCGTTCCGGGACCACAAAAGGGCCGCGGTAGGGCCGGCTGAGCAACTGGTTTGCTTCCGGGGCGCCAACGAACTTCTCGGCCCGGGCGTCGTACGCTAGCGCGCGACCGAGGTGATACGTGGATTTGGCCAACTCTACCCCGCCGACGTCGGCCAGGTGGCGTTTTATGTCCTCGAACGATTCGCCGAACAGCTTGTCGCCATCGAAGGTCTTCGTCGGCCTGTTGAAGGGCACTTCCTCGCCAAGGCGGTAGGAGATGTTGCCCAAGTGGGACAACTGCGTGGACCGATGCCCTTCGATAATCTCGGCGGTAAGGTCTTCACGCTTCCGGCTGCGAACGCAATCGATGAAGTTCCGCATATGGCGAGATCCCTGTTCGGGGGCGCCGGGAGGCGGAGCGTTCTCGATCGGCACGCCCTGACCCTTACCCTTGGCGAAGAACTTCCCGTCGCGGATCAAGCCTTCGTCGGTGTAAAACTCGTTGGTAATCTTCCATTGGTTCTTCCCGACCAGGCCGCGAGCCTCGTGCAACAGCTTGACCTCGCCGCAATCGAACATTGTCAAGTGGGTGTTGGGAGTCTGGCCCTGATCCTTATAGCCGAAGCGGCCACCGAGGCTGATAACGCTCTTGGGTGCCGCGCCGACGGGCATGGCCCAGCGGCAGACGTCCAACTCGTGCGAGCCCAGGTTCCCGATCTCGCCGTTGCCGAAGTCCCAAGCCCAGTGCCAACGGTAGTGTACGAGATTCGTGCGGAACGGCTGCACGGGCGCGGGGCCAAGCCAGAGATTGAAGTCCAGTTCGCGGGGCGGCTGCCGTGGATCCTTGATGCCGGTGCTCAGCCTCTCCCGACAGTCAAATGCGTGAGCGACCAGCAGCTTGCCGTATTTCCCGCCACGAATGTCGCTAGTAAACTGGATCCATCGCGGATCGGACCGCCGTTGCGTGCCATGCTGGACGAGGCGGTCGTATTTTCTGGCCGCCTCGACGAGTTGGCGGCCTTCGAAGATGTTGTGGCTACAGGGCTTCTCGACATACACGTCCTTGCCTGCCTGACACGCCCAAATGGCCATCAGCGTATGCCAGTGGTTGGGCGTGACAATGGAAACGGCGTCGAGGTCCTTATCGTCCAGTGCTTGGCGGACGTCCTGCACACAGGTGGGAGTGTTGCCCGCCACCCCCTTCACGATCTTGCTTCTGGAGGCAAACAGCCGGCTATCGGGATCGACGAGGTAGGCGACCTCGACATCCTTCATCTGGCCGAAACCCGTCATGTGGCTTTGGCCTCGCCCGTTGATTCCCGCCACGGCGATGCGGACGCGATCGTTGGCTCCCAGCACTCGGCCGGAGGCCCTGGTGCCCGCGATGGTGAACGTGGTGGCTACGCCGGCGACGGCGCGTTTGAGGAAGTCGCGGCGATTGTGCGAAAACATACGTTGCCTCCTGGGCAGTGGTGGAGCCCCGCTCGTCGTAATGGTTACTCAAACAATTGACCTTGACAGCGAACCGCGGACGCCACGCGAGGCGGGCGTGCAGCCGACAATCAACACTGGGATCGAACGGCAAAAATGTGCTCTATGCCGTTATCGCTCTTCCGCGAGGCCTGCGCCGACGAAACCGCAACGTTACAAGGGCCAGCGGTGCAATCGCGGCGAACAGCAGCGAGGCCGTGGCCGGTTCTGGAATACTGATGACATCCCCCCATTCAGTCCCTACCCGAATCTCGTCGACCTCGCCGTTATCGATCATGCCGATGAGCATATAGGTCATGTTCACGCCGCTGCTGGCCGTGGCGCTCAGGTCGAAGAAGGCCGGTTCGGTAAGATCGGGGGTCATCGACGAGTCGTAAACCTTCAGGAAGAACTCGTCACTCGAGCTCGTGTTGGCGTCGATCTTGGCGACCAACAAGTAGGTCTCGTCCGAGTTGTACGTTCCATTGGAATAGTCGGCCGAGTAGGCACTAGACTGGTTCTGACCGACAGCGAAATTGCCGCTCCAGATTCCCAGGGCCGTCCGCACATAGTACTGGTTATTTGTATGGGGCCCGTATACGAAGTGAAGGACGCCGGACCCGCGGACCAACATACTTACGTAGTAGGTGTTGTCTGAAGCGAGATTAATACTCACCCCGGTGCCAAGACTCCGCAGGGCCGTTCCCCCACCGGTGTCCGCCACCCGTGCGCCTTCGGAGCCGCCCGGGCCGGGATAGACGAGGCTCGTACTGTCGCCGGACAAGGTGACGGGGGCGACCGTGCCGTAAGGCAACGAGTTCCAGTTCAGCGATGCACTGTCGGTCCAGATACCGCCACTTCCGGTAGCAATGTCGGTGCCCGAGTAGTCGAACGGTTCGTAGAGCAACAACCCCGCGTTGCTCGTACCAGAGAGAATCGTCACGGACAGAACGCCGGCAACGAACACCGCAAAGAGCCTTTGGGTCATGGGAAGCACTCCTTGGAAAGGGAAGCCACAGGTCACCAACAAACACCGCACGCTCGGCCAACTACACCGAATGCCACGCGTACCAATCGGTTCCTGTTTGTTCAGGGCGGATTTATTCAGGCTGGAACGTGCCTGGCCGCAAAGCCCTAACCAGACGACACCCATCCCAGCGACAGTGAACGGGGAAAGAAACTTTGTCATCGGAGATACTCCTTAATCAATATTTCCCATTTACGGCGAACCTGGAGCCAGTCCAGGTTCATGCGGGTGATAGCACATGCGGCCGGGCCGCTAAACCACCTCCTCGACCACCCAAGGCTTGCGATACTCTCGCTTGAAGAGGCCCATGGCCTTGGGGTCGTCGATGACATGTTCGGTTTTGGGATCGATTTGCAGCTTCCGGCCGCCGAGCCGGTAACTGATATTGGCGTAGTGGGCCAGAAGTAAGCTGCGGTGCCCTTCTTCGACGTCGGCGTTGGGCCGCTTGCGGCTCTTGACCGAGGAGACGAAGTTCGCCTTATGGAACTGGTCGGGGTAGCGGCCATGCATCTGGTCCTTGACCACCGGCTGCCGACTCTTCGGGCGGACGAAGACCTGCCAGCCGCCGCCCATCCGGCCCATGCACATCATGCCCTTCTCGCCGAAAAGCTCGATCCGCGTGGCGTTCTGGGGCCAATGGGGGAAGATGTCGCCGTTGCGAATCCCGCCGTCGCTCCTCAGCATGTAGGGCGTAGTGATTGTCTGCTCATAGGTCATCAGCATCTCGGGATACTCGAAGGTAGCCAACTGCGTGCCCGCCGTTTCGGCGTCGCCCTGCCCGTGAAATCGCCCCCCCGTGCAATAGACGCTGCTCGGATAGTCGACGCCGCAGAGCCAGCGGGCCAGATCGAGCTGGTGGATTCCCTGATAGGACATCTGCCCGCCCGCGTAATCCCACAACTGACGCCATTGTATATGGATCTGCTTGTTGTACTTGCGTGCCGGGGCCGGGCCGTTCCACATTTCCCAATCCAGCGTGTCGGGCGGGGCGGAATCAGGTCCCCACTTGAAGTCGGCCACGTGACTCTGCTCATACACGCGACAGAGATGCACTCGGCCCAGCTTGCCCTCTTCAAGATAACGCTTGGCGGCCCAGTTGTACGGGGCGCTGCGGTTCTGCGTGCCGATCTGAACGATTCGCTCGTACTTTCGAGCGGCCTTGACGGCCTGACGGCCTTCCCAACAGTTTTGGCTCTGCGGCTTCTCGCAATAGACATCCTTGCCGGCACGGCAGGACAGAATCGTCGCCAGGGCGTGCCAGTGCGGCGGGGTGGCAATCACCACGGCGTCGACCGAACTGTCTTCGAGCATCTCGCGGAAGTCCCGCACGCACTTGGGCCGCTTGCCACCTTGACGCGCGGCGTACGCCTTCGCTCGGGACTCGAGCGACCGGCTGTTCACGTCGCAGGCGTAGCCGACCTCGCAATCGCCGGGAGCTAGAAAGCCCATGGCCAACGAGTTGCACCGTCCTCCGCCAACGCCGATGATCCCCAGCACGAGCCGTTCATTAGCCGGAGCGGAGCGGACGGATTGAGGGTTGGCGAGAATCGTCGCTCCGGCGGCAAAGCCGAGCGTGGTCGTTCGGGAACGGTCGAGGAACTGACGCCTATTGATTTCGGACATGAAAGCCGGTCCTTTGGATGAAAGTGGTTGGCTCTTCCGACAATACACCTTACCTGCAGCATACGCTCTCCGCTGCCGGTGCGCCAACGTAAAAAATTATTGCAAACTTGTGCGTGAAAAGAGCAGTGGCGGCAAGAATCGGCCTGAATACTGCTTGCTACGGCGGTTGGGATCAGCAGGGAAGACGCTACGATAGGCCGCCGCCAGTCAGTTGGACGGGGGGATGTTGTAGTCCACTTCGATCGGACCGGCGCCGGCGGGAACCCTCAATTTGAGGCCGCTTTGGGCCGGATTCTGGTACTTGGCGGGAACGTAGCTCCGGCCCACCGATTCCATGTCGCGGATCGCCTCGCCGCAGTGAACGGCGACGTGGTACGTGCCGGGCATCAGGCCGTCCCCTTCCTCGTAGGTCATCGCGGTGAACCAGCCATGGGGATCGAAGAACGCGCGGCCGGCGCGTCGCGGAAAGCCCTTGGCCGGCTCGACGGGCGTGAAGACGATCAGGCCGGCGGCCGGCCAGTCGCCGCCGGCCAGGGTGATCTGGCCTCGCACCGGCACGGTCTCCGGCCGCGACGATCCGCAGCCCAACGGCGCCATGCAAACCGCGAGGCTGGTGACCGCGGACGCAAGACGGCGGAAGGTTCGCGGCAATGGCATGGTTGGATGGCTCCGGGATGGCTGGGTCGCGGCTCACTAGGGAACGGGGGCGACCTCGTTGCCGGCCTTGGTGCCCAAGGCGTTGTAGGTCTTGTAGTCGATGGTCTCGGAGAAGAAATGGATGCTTCCGTCGGCCAGGGCGAAGTTGGCGCCCCCGGGGTGAAGGCTCTTGAAGCCCATCGTGTGCTGCCAGTTGCACAGTCCGTTGGCGCCAATCACGTCGATCCCCTCGTCGTCCATCATCGTGTTGATTGGGATGTGGGTGGCGCAGCCGGGGTAGTTCTGCATGTAGGCGCCGTTGAAGACGCTGTGGGCCGGGAGGGTCTCGCCCAGCAGGATCGTGTTGGACAGCCCGTCCGTGACCTCCTCGAACCGCACGCTTGTCGGCCGCCGGGCAAACATGCCGGGGAAAGTCGTGTCGCCCGAGGCGAAATCCAGCCCCTGGCAGCAGTACGACTCGGGATCGCTGGCGCTGCTGCGGGGCGACTCGCAATAGACACAACCCGGCCGGCCCACCATCCGGTCGTGCAGCGGCCCCATCGACGGCGCATACCACAGCCCGTGGCACCGGGCCGGGTTGCTGAAGTTCTGGATGCGGTTGTCGAGGATCGGCTTGCTCGCCCGCGGGTCGCTGGGACAGATGAAGGTCGCCACCGGGGTGGTGACCGCGAGTTGGTTGACCGCGTCGTTCATCGTCCGATTGAAATCGAACTGGTCGTACAGCGCCTGCTGCTCAATGTAGGGCAGGATCAGCGCCGAGGCGGTGCCCGTGCGGGCCATGGTCAAGCCGCACATGAATGGCAGCTTGGAACTCGCCAGATGGTAGTTGTGCATCGCCAGGGCGAGTTGCCTCATCTTGTTCGTGCACTGCATCCGCCGCGCGGCTTCCCGCGCTGCTTGCACGGCCGGCAGCAGCAAAGCAATCAGGATGCCAATGATCGTGATGACCACGAGCAACTCGACCAGCGTGAAACCACGTGGCGACTTGTGACGACGCGACATTGTTGACGTTTCCTCCCATTGAAAGCCAACGGCCGCACCACCGCATGCCAATACTGCCGCGTGTCATCCTGCGTTTCTCCCGAATCGGGCGGGCGCGAGATGATCGCCGTCGGCGCCAGCTTCTCGACGTGTTTTGCATACATCAGCATCTCGGCCGTGTCCTTGCCGTTCACCCCCAGGCACAACGCCGAGCGGAAGCCGCGCGACGTGGCGGACAACACGTCCATGCCTTGTAGCTTCTCTTCGGTGGTCAACAGGTCGACCGCGTCGCCCGCCTGCGGCCAGATCATGCCGGGGCATCCGCACCAGTCCATGAATCGGGCCTGGTTGGCCAACACGTCGAAGTCCACCTCGCCCGATTCCTTGAAGGGGGTCGACAGAATCAGGAACGGCCCTTGGACCTTCGGGTCGGCGGCGACCGGGTCGGCAGCCAGGCAGGCGCTGCCTTCTCGCCTTGACAAGGGTGTCGCGGCGACGGCGCCCGATGCGCCGCCCATCGTGATCCTAAGCATTCGTCGCCGTGTGATTCGCGTTTCGATGGACATGGTGGCCTTTCCTTGTGTCCTACGGGTGTTGCATGACGAAATCAGGAGATTCACCACACGAAAGAACGCGACTTTCGCGGAGCGAAAGGCGACAATTGTTTCCACGTCGGACCTAAGGCCGCAAAATCGGGCGGGAAAAAGGTTTCTGACTTGGGCTGTTCGGAATCTAGGGTCACGTGGAATTTATTTTGATCCGGTTTCTGTTCCGTAGTCTTAGGCCCAACGGGCCGCGCTATCATAGCCCAGGACGGAGTCCTGGGTACGCGGTCCTCATGGCATTGGAAGCCCCAACGGGGCGCGCTAACCGCTTTAGCGCGGCCCGTTGGGCCTTCCGGATGTCTTTTCCGCGGCAGTCCCGGGGCTGCGCCCTGGGCTATGATAGCGCGGCCCGTTGGGCCTGATATCACCGCAACGCACGCACAAAAACCGGGACGATCTTAGGGTGGATTCCGGCACGTTAACCCTAGATTCCGAACACCCCATTCCTGACCCCTTCTCCCCTGTACTTCTCAGCGCGACCGACGGCGCTGCACGAGCATGACCAAGGCTCCCCAGTAATCGACGAGGGCCAAAGGCCGTCGTCGATTACTTCGTGTTGACACGGCGCCACCGCTGCCGGCGAATGGTCAGCCCCAGGATTCCGATTGCCGAAAACAGCAGCAGCAGGGAGGACGGTTCGGGCACGGCAAGGATCCGGTCGAGGTTCGCCTGGAAAAAGGCCAGATCCATCACGCCGCTGTAGAAGGCGATTTCGTCGATCGTGCCGTAGAACGGGGACTGGGGATTACCGTTGCCATTGAGCAAGCCGATTCCAGTAGGAATCGCGGTTTGAAATGTCCCATCCCAGCTCACGTCGGTTGACGCATGCGTGAGGATTGTGGCACCGTCGCTGAGGTTGGCCACATAGGTGTTGATCGTCGTGCTGGGGGAGTCGTACGACATGGTCACGGCGCAGTAGTACCAGTCGCCGACGTCGAAAGGAGACACGATAACTGCCTCGTTGCCGTAGGAATCGCCGGCGACAGCCGCCAGCTTGGCAGTCTTAACAACACCGAAATAGCCTCGGTTCGTCCCGTCAAGCGAAGCGGCCAGATAGCCCGAGAGCTTCTCCGTCGGAGAAACGACGGCCTCGAACGACATAGCTATCGCGGACGGGCTGATAGCGCTGCTAGTTAAGAACCCTCCGTCGACCGCCCGGCTGCTGGCGTCGAAGCCGCCGGGGTCATACGTGGACGTGGTCGTGATTTTTTCGACCAGGTCGTTCGATCCCTTCTTATCCTCGCGGCGTTCGGCGTTGGTCGAACCGTCGAAGTCGTATTGCACGAGGGTGTCGCCGTAGCTTTGGACGAACGCGTGGTAGTCCATCACCGTGGCCGAAGCCCGCTGGGTAGCCACGCCGAGAACGGCAACAAACGCCACCGCGCAACCGATCGCCACCAAGAACGTCGTAAGGCACACCACGCGCTTTCCCATGATTCGGCTCATCGTAGATTCCCTTTCCAAGAAAAGAACTGTTCACGGATTCTCAGAGCCTCCCCGGAGAGCATTACTCTGGGCGGGGAAAAGGTTCCTGACACCTTTTCCGCTTTTTGGATGAAAGTGGTTGGCTCTTCTGGCAATACACCTTCCTGCAGCATACGCTCTCCGCTGCCGGCGCGCCAACGTACAAAATCGTTGCAAACTTGTGCGTGAAAAGAACAGTGGCGGCGAGAATCGCCCCGGATTCCGCCCGCGGGCGGGAATTCTTCGCGGCGAAAGGCATTCGCGATGCACGTGCCGAGATCAGCGCGTAGTACATCCGACCACCGGCTGCGGTGCCGAAGTGGCATATCGTAGGCGATACTGACGCGGCGTATGGCCGGTGGCCTGACGCACTCGCGTGCTCATGTGCTGCGCCGAGCAGAATCCGCACTCCCGGGCGATCTGCCGGAAGGTCCAGTCGGTGGTGACCAAGAGCCGTTTGGCCCGCTCAATGCGAACGCGCTGGATTTCGTCGCGGACCGTGCGTCCCAAGACGGCCTTGAACCGGCGGCGAAGAGTCGCATTCGTCGAGCCGGTGACCCTGCCGACGTCGTCCAGTCCGATCGATTCGCAAGCATGCTCGCGGATGAATCGCAGGGCGATGGCCACGTCGTCATCGCCTGCCGCGAGAATCTCGGTGGAGCCGCGGGCGACAATCCCCACCGGCGTCACCAAACGCTTGCCGGGCGCCACGGACTCACCGCCCATCCATTGATCCAACAAAAGGGCCGCTTCATAACCCGTCTGCTGCGCGCCTTGATCGATGCTCGTCAGGGGCGGGTCGGAGAACGGGCAAACGGCCTCCTCGTTGTCGACGCCGACCACCGCCACGTCTTCCGGCACGCGCAGCCCCGCCATCCGGCAGGCTTCCAGGATCTGCAGGGCACGCGAATCGTTGGCGGTCATCAGCCCCAACGGACGAGGCAGGCTGGTGAGCCACTCGGCCAACTCGCCGCACAGTCGCTCCCAGGTGTCCGAAGCCGTATCCGGCGCGTTATGCACCGAGCAAGAGTGTCCCGCCCGAACGATAGCCTCGCAAAAGGCCTCCTCCCGCTTGTGCGAATAGCCATTGACGGGCGTGGGGCTGTAACCGCAGTAGGCGAAATGCAGGAAACCGCGTTCCAGCAGATGGTCGGCCGCCAGTTGCGCCACGGCCGTGTTGTCGGTCCCCACGTAGGGAATCTTCATGCTCGGACGAAACCAGCCATAGCCTCCGCCGACTCCGACCAAGGGCACCGACAGTCGCAACAGGTCGGGCCCGAGTGGATCGTCGAAACCCACGATCACCCCGTCCCAGTGTCCCTCAAGCATGGATTCCAGGGAATTGCTGCTGCGACTCTCCGGAAGGAAGACGTTCCAGTTGCCGCGTTGATGCGCGAACGCCATAACGCCGCTGACGACTTTGCGCATGGCGGCGCGACCAACCTCCAAGAAGACCCCCACCGATCGACGCTGCTTCGATTTGGAGCACTTCATGGGACCAACCGATTAGGATAGTGACGTTTCAACGTCGGCCCACTCGCCGCGGCCAAGGGCGATTTCTCTTCCTGGAGAACAGGCAACCATACATATCAAGCGTACCAGACGAATATCAAGCATACCAGACGCAATTTCCAGGTATCGTGCGATTGCACCGAATATTACACGATAGACGTCTCGATACAACCGTGTGTTGCGGCGTCCCACTGTTCGATGGGGCTCCCCCCATGGGGCAAGGTGTTACCGTCCAGCGAGTTCATATGACCCATTTGGGTTGTTCGAGTTTCCCATGCCAACACCCGATTGCGCTGCAAAGAATCGCTGGGCCACTACACCCCAGTGCGAGTCGCACATGACTGTAGCGTACGCGGCGTTGTATATCACGACGAAAACAGCGAAATAGCCGCTGAAGAGATCTGCCACGCGCTCTAGCCAGCATACCTCCGCGATCCGCCTGCTTGAAGTGTTTCCTTACACTTTTTGCGAAATACCTCATTGACCGCCGGGCCCTCGTCGCCTAGTCTCAGGTGACACCCTCACAAGGAGCCGGAGAGATGGAAAAAGTCGTAGCCCCGCTGTGCGTGATGGGTTTGGGACTCTGCTTCTCGCTATGGGGGGCCATCAGCGTGAAGCTGATGCCGCGACTGGGTATCGACAAGGGGCAGTTCGGCACCCTGATTTCCCTGTTCATGGGCTCCTGCCTGCTCCTGTCGCTGGTCATGGGCGTGGTCCTCGACACGGTGGGCTACATGCCGGTGGCCGTGTTCGGCTTCGCCATGACTTCCGCCTGCCTCTTCCTGCTCGCCTACGCACGGTCGTTTCCCGTGGTGCTTGGGGCTGGTGCGCTGCTGGCCGCCGGGGCCATGGCGCTGAACGCGGCGGGGAACACGCTGGCCACGCTCGTCTTCTTCGATGGGAAGAATCCGGCTGCCGCAAGCAACCTGACCAACGTTTTTTTCGGCGCGGGCATTTTGCTGACGCCCCTGGCCGTGAGCTTTCTCTTTCGCAAGACGACCTACGAGCGGACCCTTTCCGTGTTGGCGATCGTTGTCTTGCTGCCCGTGGCGGTGGCCTTTGCGGCAACCTATCCAAAGAGCAACGCGGCCTTTGCCTTTTCCGACGCCGTGGGCCTGCTTGGCGAGCCGGGCGTGTGGGTTGGCGGCCTGGTTCTGTTCTGCTGTTTCAGCTTGGATACGACCCTGAAGAGTTGGCTGCCGTCGTTCGGCAAGGAGGTGATTAGCCAAGCGCATCCGGATCGGGAGGTGGGCGCGGTCGACGCGTCGGCCATGCGCTTGCTCGTCTGGTTCGCCGCCGGAATGATGCTCAGCCGGCTCCTTGCGAGCAATGTTCCCTTCATCACCGAATACGGCGCGTGGTTCGTTTCCGCGGCAGGCGTGGTTTCCGGGATCATCATTCTGGCCCTGATCAGGACGGTCAGCCCCGTTCAGGTGATCGTTCTGGCAGCCATGGCGGGGTTCATCTTCGGACTCTCTTTCCCAACCACCTTGGGCGTCACCTTCGCCAAGTTTCCCCAGGAGGTTCGCGGCAGCGTTTTTGGAATCATCTTTGCCATCGGCCTGCTCGGCTCCGTGATCATGCCGAAGGCCATCGGGAATCTGGCCAAGGGTTCCACGGTCCAGAAGAGCCTGAAGCTCCTGCTGCCGCTGTGCGTGTTCCAGGTCATTTTGGCAATCGTGCTCGGCTGGATGTAAGCGGGAAAGGAGGCAACTGATGTCACGACCAGTCACGCTCGTATCGGGGCAATGGTCCGATCTGACGCTCGACGAATTGGCCGAAAAGGCCGCCGGCTGGGGATACGACGGCCTGGAACTGGCCTGCCGGCAGCACTTTCTCGACGTCGCCCGTGCCGCCGTCGATCAGGATTACTGCCAGCAGCGGCTGAACTTGCTCGCGAAGCACAATCTTCGCGTGTGGGCCATCAGCGCGCATGCGGCCGGCCAGTTGGTGTGCGACCCAAACGACGATGGCCGCACCGATCTGCTGGCCCCGCCGGAATGCGCGGGAAACGCCGAGAAGAAGCGGAATTGGGCCGTCGAAGCCATGAAGAACACGGCCCGGGCGGCGAAGAACCTCGGTGTCAAGATCATTACCGGGTTTACCGGCTCGCCGATGTGGCATCTGATCTATCGCTTTCCGCCGGTAGCCGAAGAGACATACAACGAGGGCTTCGCCTACTTCGCCGCGATGTGGAACCCGATCCTCGACGTATTCGACGAGTGCGGCGTGCGATTCGCCTTCGAAGTGCACCCGACCGAGATCGCCTTCGACATCGTCAGCGCCCGCCGCGCGCTGGAGTCCATCGGTCGGCGCGAGGCATTCGGGTTCAACTTCGACCCGAGCCATTTGATCTGGCAGATGATCGACCCGGTTTGCTTCCTCAAAGAATTCCCGGATCGCATCTACCACGTACACATGAAAGACGCAGCGCTGACGCTCGACGGGCGCACGGGCATTTTGGGCTCCTACCTCGCTTTCGGCCACGCGGAGCGCGGCTGGGACTTCCGCTCGCTGGGCCACGGCGACGTCAAGTTCCGCGAGATCATCCGCGCGCTGAACCGGATCGGCTACCAGGGACCGCTCTCGGTCGAATGGGAAGACTCGGGCATGAATCGCGAGCACGGTGCCCGAGAAGCTTGCGAGTTCGTGCGGAAAGTCGATTTCGTGCCCTCGAACATCGCCTTCGATGCGGCGTTTGCCGAGAAATGAAACCATCACAAGCGCAACGACATTGCGAGGAAAGTATTGCGAACATGAACGATAAGAACAAGACAGTCGAGGGTGCCGAGACGACCTCGCGCCGACATTTCCTGAAGCAGTCGGGCGGGGTCGTTGCCGCATCGGCCCTGGCCGGCACCCCTTCGGCCTTGCCCGGCGAGGATGGGCTCTATCCGTGCGCTATTCCGGGCGTAACCAAAGTCATGTAATCCGAGGTAACCAATGAAGCTATTTCTCGACACTGCCTTTATCGAACAGATTGAAGAAGCCAAGAGTTGGGGGATTCTCGACGGGGTGACGACCAATCCCACGCACGTTTCGCGAACCGGCCGCCCGGCGCGGGAACTGTACGAGGAGATTTGCCGGATCGTCGACGGCCCGGTGAGCCTCGAGTGCCTTGCCCTGGATGCCGAGGGGATCGTGGCCGAAGCCCGCAAGCTGGCCGCCATCGCCGACAACGCGGTCATCAAGGTGCCCATCATGCCCGAGGGGCTCAAGGCCGTGAAGCAGCTTACGGCCGATGGGATCAAGACGAACGTTACGGTCACTTTCTCGGCGATGCAGGCGTTGCTGGCGGCCAAGTGCGGCGCCACGTACATCAGCCCCTTCGTCGGCCGGCTCGACCTGATCGGGCATCACGGCATGGAATTGGTCGACCAGATCAAGACGATTTACGACCATTACGGTTTCACGACCCAGATCCTGGCCGCGGCCCTGCGCCATCCGGCCCATGTACTGGAGTCGGCGCTGATCGGGGCCCACGTGGCCACGATGCCGCTGGACATCATGCGGCAGTTGTACGTCCACCCCATGACCGATGCGGCCATCGAGCAGTTCCTCGAAGACTGGAAGAAGGTGCCGGACACGGCGGCCAACTGACGTGTGTCGCCATGCTCCACGCCGATATCCGCCCCGAGCTTTGCATCATGGCCAAATGCCGACCATCGACGTCGACGAAGCGTAGAAGAAGCAGGACACATTGTTAGGCGACCGGCGAAAAATTTCTTACCGGCATTTTTGGTAGCCGGATTCGCAAGAATTCGGTTCTTCGT
>CAZDHN010000027.1:0-19086 GCA_964505115.1 uncultured Planctomycetaceae bacterium | reverse complement strand
GTCGACGCCACCGCAAGATGATCGTGGCCGCCTTGGCCGACGAGCCTTCCGAGCAGTGCAACGCGGGACCGCCCTCCGAAGCTGCACGGGACGAGCAATCGTCAACCGAAGCGAAACGCGAACAGCCGTCCTCCACGCCCGAGCACGCCGCCTGAACGCCTATTCGGGGAGTTGCGCCGTTCCATTTGCATGAGAACCGTCCCGCCGCGTATAATCGATGTAATGGCGACGCGTAACCTTGGTTAGGATCGCGGAAACAATGACTGTCGCCTTTCGCGGAGCGAAAGGCGACACTTATTTCCACTCCGGTCCTTAGCAGGCGGCAAAGCGAAATGTCAATCTGGAATTGGCACAACAATCGGTCCCGACTCGGTCTGCCCTTGCTGACCGCGGCGGCCGTGGCACTGTTGTTCGCCGGCGAGGCACTGTTGCTTGCGGGCGAGGCCCCGGCGGTCGAGCTTCCCAAGACGCCCATCCTCAGCAAGGCGGTCAGCGACGGCTGGCTGCGGTTCGGGTTGAGGTCGGGTCGATTTTGCGTGTCTGGAACCCGGTCGGGTAACTACTCGTCTACCTCTTCCTCCAATGACCGCAAAGAACGATTGACTCTTCGTATCTTCGGAAACAACTCTTCGATCGCTTACGAACTGTCGGACTCCAAGCAGCAGTTCTCGCTGAATATTGCGGGCGGTGACTCGCTACAGATCCGCCGATCTTCGAAGGAAGGTTCCGAGCGCATTGCCTTCGAGTTCCTGCAGAAACCGGGGGAGCCGCTCTCGTTTAGCATCGGCGAAGGGGAAGGGAAGCGGACTTACCAGGCTCGCGGCCTTTGGCATATGCTGATAGTTCACGGCGAGCCGTGCCGCAACGACCTGGCACCGCTACTGAAGCGAATCCGGCCCGACGAGGACCTGACCGACACCAGCAAGGTGGAATCCGAGTTGCTTCGCATCGCGGGCCAGGCCGACGAGCCCAAACGGCGGCACTGGGATGAGTTGGTCGCACGACTCGCCGACAACCGGTTCGCCAGCCGCGAGGCGGCCGACCGGCAACTTAGAGCCGCCGGTCAAGAGGTGCTCGGCCATTTGCGGGCGCTCGATTTCCAGCGGCTCGACGCCGAGCAGCAGTTCCGCGTCCGCCGGATCATCAGATCACTGTCCGACAAAACGACCGACGACACCCCGCAACAGGTCGCCGCATGGCTTGCCGGAGACAAGGAGATCTGGCTGGCACTACTGGATCGCGACGACCAGTCCGTTCGCCGGCTGGCCGCCAAGCGGCTCGGCCTGCTGCTGGGTGCCCCGATCCACTTCGATCCGGCCGCCAAGCCAGACATCCGCAAGGCCCAAATCAAGCAACTACGGGCCAAGTTGAAGTAGGTTGTCCGCCGTGAACGAACGCGCGGTGGGCAAGCCCGCCGGCTAAACTGTTCTTAACAACTGGTCGCTCACCCCGTAGAGTTCGCACACGAGCCGGTCTATCCGGCGGTCGAGCGGCTCGATTTCGCGCAAGTCGCCATCGGCCGGTCGGGCGCGTAGCGCCAACATCGAATCGACCAGTTCCACCAGCCGGTCATGGGCGCGGCGCTCGACGGGCAGCGAGAAATCGATCGTGCGAATCGGCGTTCGCGCCAGCACGTGGCCGTTGATCTCGAGCCCAACACCGCGTCGCTTGGCCCGGTGCTCGTACCACCGCCACATCAGCCGGCTGTTCAACAATGCCGCGAAGTAGTTCAAGTGCTCGCCCGCCGAATCGGAGGGCACGAACACATTCGCGCTGAAAGGCACGTACGCCGCCCGACCGGCCGGCACGAACGCCGGACGCGCCGCCATCTGCAGCGCGATTAACTTGGGCGACCGCCACAAAGCTTCGTCGCGAGGCCAATGCAATTGCCACCATGCCCGCGCGCCGCGTCGCGTCTCGCGCCGTGCTTCCATAATCGGCCGAAAACGGGACAAGTGTGCTTCGAGCAGCGGGTATTCTTCAATCGCCGGACAGGTCTCGCGAGTCGAATAGATCAGCACCCGCGACGCCTCCGCGGCCAGCCGGTAGCGGCCCAGGTCGGCCAGATCGTGATAGGGTCGCAATAATCGCTTTTCGCCTTCGGAAAGATTCAGCCGCTCGACCTCGTCGGGACGCAGGGCGAACACGCCTTCCCCAACCCGCCAGCGGTTTCCGTGCTTCGCGTTTGTGCGGCGATTGACGGCGGCCGGGTTCTCGGCAATCCCCTGCCGGACCTTTCCTAACTGCCCCAACGGCGTCCACTCGGCCAGCTTCTCCAGCAGATCGTCCGAGGGCGGATTCAAGTCGATTTGGCCGTCGCGAAACAATTGCTCGGGCGTCTTCCGGAAGACGGCAACCGGCACGTCGCCACGCAGCAGGGCCGCAACGTCCGACTCGCCCGGCCGTGCGGCTCGCTTGATCGTGGTCGGCTGGCGGCGATCAGTCTTCGTAACCCTCAGTATCATGTGCCGGCCCGACACGCCTGGAAACACCGGCAGGTCGTCCAGCAGGAATATCTCGTCAACCCGCGTACGGTTTTTCAACTGGTCGATGAGCTTGGCCGAACCGGTCCCGGCCGTCCAGTAGGCGGGAATGATGAACGAGAGCGTGCCGTTGGGAGCGAGCAATTCCAGTCCGCGATGGACGAAGTAGTACCACAAGTCCATTCGAGCCGTCCGATGACGGCGGCCGAATTCGCTGGCGGCAAGCCGGTCGAACAGTCTCTTGGTTCCCAACTCCCGGCGATAGGGCGGATTGCCGATCAGCACGTCGAACGGGCCGCCGGCCTTTCCCGGCCATGTTTCGGCCAGGAAGTCACCCGTGCAAATGTTTTTTGATAATTGATCGGGCCCCTCGCGCAATGCGTCCCGGCCGTCGCCGCCGATCATCTCCAGCCACAACGATTGTCGGGCAACGCTGACCGCCTGCCGATCGATGTCCATGCCGAATATATGGCGGTCGAGAATCTCGCGCCGCTCATCGATCGAGCCCGGTCGATACCGCTGAAGCAAACGGCGATAGGCAGCCAGCAGGAACGAGCCGCAGCCGCAGGCCGGGTCGAGTATCCTTTTGCTAGCCGCGCCCGCAACCCAAAAGGACCCCGACACATGTGCGCACGGTGCGCGCATGTTGCGACCTAAGACTCCAAAGTTACCAGCCGAGAGCAACTGGCCGAGAGTCCGCTCGACGATGTATTGTGCAACGCAGGGCGGAGTGTAGTAGACGCCGGCCGCCTTGCGGGCGTCGAGGCTTCGGTCGATTTTGCATTGGCCGTTCGGGCAGCCAGTCACACGGAGGCCCAGCAACCACTGGTGAACGAGCCCCAGTCCGTCGACAAACCCACGGAACGTCTCTTCCGGAATCTCCGCCCGACGCCGACAGATCCAAGAGAAGACGGCCCGTTCCACACTGCGTCGGGCCGCCGCTTCGTGATGCCCCGGGGAGGATTTGTTGACCCCTGCATAGCCAATGATCCAGGGCGAAGCCCGGTTCCCTGGCGGGACCCCCTTGAGTCGCGCATTAGCTATGCAAGAATCAATAGGGTCCCGGCGAATCAGCTTGCCGACCAGCAGCGTCCAGCACGATTCGACTTCCGCCAGGAAAGCGTCATCCCCGGGAGCGGCGTTTTCGGGTGGAGTGAATCGCATGCGTGCGAACCTACCAACGCGAGCCGAAGGCGGCAAGACTGATGCCAGTACCTTACCGAATTACGCCGCTTTAGATATGAAGCCGCGACCGGTGGTCGCGCACGATACCAAAGGCACACGGTTTTCCGAAACTCACGGCGCGACCAACGGTCGCGGCTTTACAGGACTGGAGTTGATACTGGGTATTCTAGGCGACCGAGGCATCTTGCCCTTGATAAATTCTGCCGGTAAGGGCATCTTTCCGGAAGAACTCTGTAAAAAGATTCCGGTTATTGAAGCTATACGGCCGAATAAACGAATACATCTCGCGAATCCGCGAGAACGTGGGTATTGTTGGCAGACCGACTAGTGCGAGTCGCACATGACTGTAGCGTACGCGGCGCTGTATATCATAGCGAAAACAGCGAAATAACCGCTACAGAGATCTGCTACGCGCTCTAGTCACTGATCGCTTGCCTCAAGTTGCTTCCGAGAGGTCCATAAATGCATCGCACTGGCCTATTGTATACCGTAGTAGCCGCGCTGCTTGTCCTGTCGGCCGGCTGTCGGATGTGTAGCCACCCACACGATTACTGTGGCCCCACGTTCGATCGAGACGGTTGCCAATCGTGCAACCCGCTTGCCCGCTCGGGCTCGATTCTCTCGCCACCCATCAATGGTGGAGTTGAAGGCGGCGGTGGCTGCGAAAGCTGCGCGGCCCAGGCGTCTTCCGACGAGCAGATACCGGCCGAGAAAATCATCTCGGTGACCGACGAGGTGGTCACACCGGACCAGACCTCCAGCCCGCCCGACGCCAAGGCGAATTCCGCCCAAATAGCCATGCGGATGCTGAAGCGGTAGGTTCGCTTCAACCGAGCGAGCCGCCGGGGCCCACCTTCTTTGCACGCCAGCCTTCTCGCGTTGTCCGTTGCGCGAATCGCCTGGCACGACCTGTTGAAAAAGGGTGCCACTGCTGGCTTGTCCAGCAGTGTCTCCGCGGTGGTTGTGCTTCACACTGCTGGACAAGCCAGCAGTGGCACCCAAATCTCCAGCAAGTGACTTTTTCAATACGCAGGGTTGATTGCTTGCAAGCGCGCGCCTTTTCCGCCAGAATCAGGACCGATAGTAACCCGAAGCGTAAGCGAGGGACGCTCACCGGTTTCCCTCGCATTAGCTGGGCATTTACCGCGGTAAACAGCCTCACTTCGCACGCGATGGGTAGAGGACCAAACTCGCCTGGCATCCCTCGCTCACGCTTCGGGTTACGATCAAGGGATGTATAACCTGAGTTGGAACGCGCCAGCGGAGGATCGCCACGGATGAGCCAATCGGAAAAAGATAGTCTGATACAGGAGCCGCCCCACGCTATCGGCGGCATCTTGCGGCGATTGGGACCCGGCCTGATCATTGCCGGCGCGATAGTCGGCTCCGGCGAGTTGATCGCCACCACGAAGACGGGGGCCGTGGCCGGCTTCTGGCTGCTGTGGCTGATCGTGATCGGCTGCGTGATCAAGGTATTCGCCCAGGTCGAGTTCGGCCGCTACACGATCTCCTCCGGCAAGGCGACCATGACGGCGCTAAACGAAGTGCCCGGCCCCAGGCTGCGGGTCAACTGGATCGTCTGGTACTACGTGGCCACGTTCCTGGTCGCCTTGGGGCAACTTGGCGGCATAGTGGGCGGCGTGGGTCAGTCGATGGCCATGTGCATGCCGATCACGGGCGATTTCAACCGACTGCTGGCCGAGCAGGATGTTTGGGAGGCCGAGGCGGCACCGATCCGCAAGGATCTCCAGCGCGAGGAGGCCTCGGCACTGGCAAGTTCCAATCGCGAAGTTCGCGAGGCGGCCGCCGCTCGGATCAAACGGACGGTGGTCCAACGGATGGGCAGCCCTCTGCCCGGCTGGACAACACACGACGACGCCTATTGGGCCTCGGCACTCACGCTGGTAACCATTCTGCTGCTGGTCAACGGCCGCTACGGTCTGATACAAAATTTCTCCATGGCCATGGTGGCCGCCTTCACGCTAATCACCGTGTTCAATGTGTTCGCCCTGCAAATGCACGAGAGTTGGGCCGTGGGTTGGGGCGACTTGAAGAACGGCCTGAGTTTTCGGCTGCCGCCGGCCGTCGCCGGTCTGACCCGATCGCCACTAGCAACCGCACTGGCCACCTTCGGCATCATCGGCGTGGGCGCCAACGAACTGATCGCCTATCCGTATTGGTGCCTGGAGAAGGGCTACGCCCGATTCACGGGCCCCCACGACGATACGGACGCTTGGGCCGATCGGGCCCGGGGTTGGTTGCGCGTGATGCGCTGGGACGCCGGCATCTCGATGCTGGTTTACACTTTCGCCACGCTGGCCTTCTACATGTTGGGCGCGACCGTACTGAACCGGGCCGGCCTCGACCCGGAAGGCAACCGAATGATCCACGTGCTGGGGCAGATGTACAAGCCGGTGTTCGGCGCCTGGGCCTCCTGGCTGTTTCTCTTCGGAGCGTTCGCCGTGCTCTATTCGACCTTCTTCGTGTCTAACGCCGGGCACGCCCGAATCGGCGCCGACACGCTGAGTGTCTTCAAGCTGGCGGGCCGCACCGAGGAAGCTCGACTGTGGTGGGTGCGATTGTTCTGCGTAATTTTCCCCACCACCAGCCTGGCGATATATGTGCTGCTTCGCGCCCCGGCCCAACTGATACTGGCCAGCGGCGTGATGCAGGCGATTATGCTGCCCATGCTGGGCTTCGCCGCGCTTTGGTTCCGCTACCGGCGTTGCGATCCGCGAATCGCACCCGGCCGGCTTTGGGACGCCATGCTCTGGCTCTGCGCTTTCGGCTTCCTCCTGGCCGGCGGATGGCTAGCGCTAACGAAGCTCTTCCCGACGTTGGAACATCTTTATTGAGCACCACGCCGGGGACTGGTCCATTTTTCGGCCAGTTGATTTCCCATCTCGCTGGAAGCGCAAGCCGAAAACATGGACCTGTCCCCTTTCGTGGCCCTTGCCAAATGAAACTCGCACTACTCGTGCTACTAGTTGCCGTCGCAATGTTTGCCGCCTGGGTTGCGCTACCGCCGGAAAGAAATACGTCCAAACGGCCGGAAGTAATGAAGCCCGAACTCGCGTCGGCCTGCCGAACTACGGGCGACTGGCTAGCGCGGCAGTTGGGCGACGAATGCCCGGTGATTGTCCGCGAGCCGTTTGTGATCGGAGGCAACCTGACGAAAGCCGAACTCGAGCGCCGATACCAAGCGACAATCGCACCGGCCGCCCGGGCGATGGCGGCCCAATACTTCTCCACCAGCCCGGATGAGCCGATCACGCTGCTGCTGTTCGACGGTGAGGCGGCATATCGCGACTACGCCAATAGGCTGCTGGGCGTCAAACGGCCGCCCTCTTACGGGTTCTACCGGCCGCACTTGCGTACGGTGATCGTCAACACGGCTGCCGGCGAGAAATCGCTACTGCATGAACTGACGCACGCGCTGATGGCGTTCGATTTTCCCGACCCGCCCGACTGGTTCGGCGAAGGGCTCGCGTCGCTCCACGAGCAGTGCCGCGTGGCGGACGGCCGGCTCGTGGGGCTTTCCGGCGGACGGCTCGAGGTGCTGCGGTCGGCCATTGCCGAGGGTCGGCCGGGGTCGCTCGAAGCGCTGGTCCGTTCCGACGGGTTCCACGCCGAGAACGAATCGCTCAACTACGCCCAGGCCCGGTATTTCTGCCTCTACATGCAAGAACAGGGCCTGCTGACCGAGTGCTATCGGCTGCTACGTGCCGGTCGGAAGCGCGATCCGTCGGGCCGTGACGCGGTATCCCGGGTTTTCCCCAATCGCTCCTGGGCCGAGTTGGACGCCGATTTCCGCCGCTGGATAAAAGAGCTTTGACTTCAACGTAGCCCCAGCGCCTCATACAGCCGCGGATCGGCCAGGCTGTCGGCCACGAGGTTGGCGACCGAGAAGTCGTGATCCTCGCTGTGCTCGCTGGGCACGGCCACCACGAACGCGCCAGCCGCGGCCGCCGCCCGACAGCCGATCTGGCTGTCTTCCAGCACCATCATCTCTTCGGGCGGAACACCAAGCCGGTCGGCCGCTTTGAGGTAGATCTCCGGATGCGGCTTGCCCTGGGTGATATCGCCGGCAGTCAGAATGAACTTGAAACGGGGCTGCAAGCCAAACCGCGAAAGCGTAACGTCCACCAAGTTTGGCTGGCTGCTGGTGGCGATCCCCTTGGGCACGCCAGCCGACTCCAGCGCGTCGAGCAATTCCCAGAGGCCGGGCATGGGCGCCAGGTAGTCGTCCAGCATTTCGATGTAGAGCACCTCCGATTCGTCGCGAAGTTGCTCCCAGGTGTCGTCCAGCGAGCACCAGTCGATCATCACGTCGAACGACGCCTTGGGCGGTCGGCCCATCATCTCCTTCTTAAGCGGCAGCGTGAATTCGTGCCCCCGCCGCCGCAAGACCTCGCTGCCCACCACCGAGTAAACCTCCTCGGTGTTGAACATCAGGCCGTCCATGTCGAAAGTAACCGCACGCAAGGAAGACGATGGCATGTTGATGGCAATCCGTGAAGTTGTGACCGTTGTTCGCGGCTGTGTACGCATGACTCAGAAGCGGGCAACAGTTAGCCCGGTCGCCTGCGACCGGAGAATGGAACGGTGGTCACCGCTTCTCCCGTCGCAGGCGACGGGGCTAACTCGCGACCATCTCAACGGTATTGGGGCAAGGCAACATGATACCACGATCCACGCCGGTTCGCCAGATGCGACGTTTCTTACCGAATGATCGGGATTGCAGATGCGGGAAAGAAGGAAGGGAAGGAAAAAGGGAGAAATGGAAAAAGGGGAAAACGTTGTGTCGAGATTCCAATCTCCTGAAGAAATCGAAGTAAGAACAAAGCAATCTTATTGATCTTTGCATAGCTAATGCGCCGATCAAGGGGGGGCCGCCGGGGAACCGGGCTTCGCCCTAGATCATTGGCTTGCAAGGGTCAATAGGAGCGAGGGAAGATGGCTTCCCGATTTCGTCATCCGAATATCGAATGTCCTACAAGGAATGCTGAAGGAAGAACAGACAGACAGCCTCGGGCGAATAACCGACAAGAAGGCGGAAGTTACTCATCACCCGCCCCTTAACGTCCTCGACGATTCACTCCGGCGCTTTCCCCTTTTCCCACTTCTCCCTTTTTCCGTCCTCCCTTTCGTCCCGAGAAAACGCCCGGCCCGCTAGCCCCGTAACCGACGGACCGCTGGGGCCAGGGTGCGGTAGGCGGCCAGTAGGCATCGGCTGGAGATGCGGCGGGGCGCGATTACCAGTCGGCCGATCGGATATGACCCGGTCGACCAGGCGCCGAGCGCCTCGCTGATCGGTCCCTGGAAATCGACCAGCCGATTGTCCGGCCGCTCGAACAGCGATCGGATCAGGTGCAGCCGCGCCAGATGACCCGGCCCGAAGGATTTGTAGGCCGGATCGTAACCCACCTTGAACGAATGATAGACGCCCTTGGCGGTCCAGCCCAACTCGAAGGCGATCGGCTCGCCACGATGCAGCAGGAAGGCAATTCTAAGATGGCCCAACTCGGCCAGTTTGCCGCATTGGCGCCGGTAGAAGTCGAACATGCCGGGCGTGTGGAGCACCGACCCGCCGGCCTCGCCCTTCCAACCGAGGTCTTCGATCCGCAACGCGCAGCGCAGGTGCTCGTCGACCTCTTCCCGCGTGAAGCTGCGATAGCGGACAAACTGCACGGGCCCGGTCTCTTCCAGGCGCCGCGAGTCGCGGCGAAGGCTGCGGCGGAGATTCTTTGACAGGCGCGCCTGGTACGCCTCGAAATCTCCGCCGGTGGCGATCTGGCCGATCCGATAGCGGATGTGAATGTCGACGGACAAGCGTTTTCGCCCCAGCGCCGCGACAAACTCCTTCCAGCGCGGTTCTTCGATCGGGACCATCTCCAGCCAGAGGAGCGGCCAAGGCAGCCCGCCAATCGCGCTGGCCAGAAGGTCCATGACCGCATCGCGATCGGCGGCCGGGTCCAAGAGCAGTTCTCCGTTGGGCGACCAATGATTCATCGTCAGGTCGCCCACCTGAACGAGGGAGTGGGCCTTTCCTCCGACCAGCGGCAGGGCCGCCACCAACCGGCCAGCCTGCCGGACGGTGAGCAGGCGGAGCGTGGCGTCGGGCGCGAAGTGTTCCAGCCAGATGGCGACCAGTTCGGCTCGGGCGGTTGGCAACGTCACCCCGCCAAGCTGCCAGAGCGCGTCCCACTCGGCCGTCATGGCACGGAGTTGGCTAATCGAATCAAGTTCCCGCAGTTCCAGTTCGTTCACCGGATAATCCTCGGAACCGACTTTCCAAGCTGTTCCAAATCGGCTAACTTCTAGGTTATATCGTCCATTGTCTGCTATCCACTACACGATCCACCAGACCACCGTTTACACCATGCAATCGCCCGACGACACCCAAACCACCCAGATTGACGAGAAGAACATCCGAACCGTTTGGCCCACGATTGCCGCTACCGGTGCCGGCCGGTTGGTTGGCCGCCTGGCCGACGTGAAGTTTGGGCTGGGTAGCTTCCTCACGCTGGGTAATCTGGCGGCCTTGGTCACTATTCCAATCAGTCTGGCCGTGTTCGCCTGGCAGTTGATGCCCATCGTCTGCCGGCGATACAAGCTGACCACAAGACGCCTCATCATCCAAAAGGGCCTTACGGCAGTGGACGGCCCGGAGATTGGGCTGGACGAGTTCGACTCGATCGAGATCGAGGTCCTGCCCGGCCAGGCCTGGCATCACGTCGGCGAGTTGGTTTTCCTGCGTGCCGGGAGCGAGGTTTTCCGTCTCTCGGGCGTCTCGCGCCCGGAACCGTTCCGCCACCTCTGCCTGGAAACCAAAACGGCCGTTAACAGCATCCAGAACGTGCTGTGCGCGCAGGCCGCCGCCCGATAGCTTTAACGGGGCGCAGTAACACATGTGTAGCTGGATTCGCAAGAATTCAGCCGGTGAGTGGAAGGCCCTCTGAATTCTTGCGAATTCAGCTACTACGGTCGTATCGGGCGGCCGGGAACGTTGACAATCAATCGAGGTCGAACGGATCGGCCGCCTCGATCCCGCCGAAGGACTCGGCGAAGATTTCCAGCAGCTTGACGTTCTGCTTGGATAACATCCGGGCGTTTCCAATAATGGCGTAGAAGAGGATGCTTAGTCGAGTTTTGGACGATCCGTCCCGGATCCGTTCCATCTGATCGCCGTGTAGCCGCTCGGTCAGATCCTTGAGTTGCCTGTCTTTTTCGACGACCTGTTCGAAGTTGGCAGTCTGCTTCTTGTTGAAGGTCGACTCCACGTCGAGGAGGATGTCGTCCAGCAGCCGCATGACCTCGCGGAAGGCGTCGACCTGAACGTCCAGCGGCCCTTTGTGGTAATTGCTGACGTGCCCG
Source organism: uncultured Planctomycetaceae bacterium (assembly GCA_964505115.1). Taxonomy (GTDB): domain Bacteria; phylum Planctomycetota; class Planctomycetia; order Pirellulales; family Thermoguttaceae; genus CAZDHN01. The sequence continues at coordinate 8,041 of CAZDHN010000027.1, read as the reverse complement.
TACGCGCGGAGTACGATATCGCGGTGTCCGTCGGCAAGCTTTTGCAGTCGCCGGACCGTCTGGCCGTAGCGGTGGGACAAAACCGCGTCTTCTCTCTGCAACAGCCGCATGGTTTTGAAGACGTTGGCGATGACGATGTTCACATATCGCTGCACGCGTTTGGTCCGGGCTGCTTCTTCCCTCAAGACAAATTCATTCAGGCCGATGAGGGCTTCCAGGGTTGTATCCAGGGATTGGCGGACTTCTCGCAACAAGTATCCCATGTGTTCGAAGGTGGTCGATAACGTGTCGGAGATGCTGGTGACTTTCTTCAGATTGAAGATCTTTTCCATCTCCGACGATTTCGCCCGCTGCTTGTGACGATGGTGATTCTTCCAGATCACCACGCCCGCGAACGCCAAAAGCCCTGCCACGCCATAGGCTTTTCCGAAGAAGACGGCCGCGGCGAAGAGGAAGGAGCAAGTGAAGGCGGTCAGCGCGGTCATGAACCATCCGCTGACAACAGTCAGCACGCCGGTCACCCGATAGACGGCGCTATCTCGCCCCCAAGCCCGATCGGCGAAGGAGGCACCCATGGCAACCATGAAGGTGACGTAGGTGGTCGACAGAGGCAGTTTTCGCGAAGTGGCGTAGGAGATCACGGCGCTGGCCACCATCAGGTTGACCGCGGCACGGAGCAAGTCGAAGGAAGGGCGGTTGTCATGATCGACCCCCGTTTCGGAGTTACCGGCCGCGTAACTGCTCGTATCGAACCGCCGCATAAAGGCCTCGCGGACGGGTAGCGGCACGAGGTGCTTAATCGCATCGAAGAAACCGATCGCCATGCGTACGATAAGCCGGGCGACCGGAATCGACTCGAATCGTTCGCTTCCCTCCTCTTGTCGTCCCAGGCTGATCTCGGTTTCGGAGACCGTTCGCGATTTTTTGGACGCCCAGAGCGTGACCACCATGATGGCACCCGCCAACAGCAACAGGCTGGTTTCGGCCGGCACCTTGGCGTCCAGCACGCCCATGGTAATCGTAAGGGGCGATTCGGTGGCCATGGCGGCTTCGTAGGCGTGGTAGCCGGCCATCGGCACGCCGATGAAGTTCACCAGATCGTTGGCCGCGAACGCCATCGCTAGCGCGAAGGTCCCAACCAGAACGATCGGCTTGAGAATATTGACTCGGCAGAGGATCAGAATCTGCAAAACAACGACCGACGCGGCGAAGATGCTCAAAAGGATAATGCCCGCGTTCGATGCGATCCATTCGGCCCGCTCTGACGTGATGAACGAGGCACCTTTCGAGCCTTTGACCAGAATGAAATAGACGATCGACGTCAGTGCAACGCCGCCCCAAAGGGCACCGTACCGCTTCAATCGCCGTGTATAGTCGAAGGTGAAAAGCAGCCGCGTGGCAAACTGCACCGCCGAGCCGCAGACAAAAGCCACGACGATCGACAATAGAATGCCGCCGATGATAAACAGGGCCGTGCCCGTGTTAATGTATTGGCCCAGCGACGCCAACGCGTCGCCGGCTCTCAAGACTTTGAACGTGGCCACCGCGACGGCCGCCCCCAGCAGTTCAAACACGATGGAAACGGTGGTCGAGGTGGGCAGACCGTAGGTATTGAATAGATCGAGCAGGAGGATATCCGTCAGCATAACGGCAAGGAAGATCGCGATCAATTCGGGCATGGTGAAGAGGCCCGGATGGAAGATGCTCTTTCGGGCAACCTCCATCATGCCGCTGGAGAAGGTTACGCCGGCAAGAATTCCCAAGGCGGCAATGACTAGAACCACATTGCGAGGCGCCGCGCGAGCGCCAAACGCTGAATTCAGAAAATTCACCGCATCGTTGCTGACGCCCACGATCAGATCGAAGGCGGCACACCCGGCCAGCAGTATCAACGCCAAGAAGAACGGATCGATTCCCATACTCGAACTTGCCTGTCGCTTTCGTTACTCACCGTTGCGGAACGTCGCGCCAAACCACGAAACCAAAATCCTACATGCGCAAAGCTGTTCACGCAAGGTGGGCCCCGTGTCACCCCCTGGCGCGCATTTCTCGCCACCGTGTGCCACTGCTTCCTCGGACGCGGTGTTTGCCACGAAGATTTCAGGGCACTGCTTCTGACGAAGCAGTGGCACACTGTTTTGGCACGTCTTGGGTTGGTTAGAAATCCGGGCTAGCGGGTGAATCTTACCCGACCGCCGACGATGACCGTGTCGGCGCGGCCGTTGAGTTCCCAGCCGGCGAACGGCGTGTTGCTGCTTTTCGAGCGGAACCGGGCCGGATCGACGGTCCATTTGGCGTCGGGGTCGATGATCGTAACGTCGGCATCGGCGCCGATGGCCAGGGTGCCCTTGTCGATGCCGAGGATACGGGCCGGGTTGATCGTCATCTTTTCCAAGGCGGCGGTCCAGTCGAGATGGCCCGGCTCGATCAGCTTGGTCACGACCAAGCCCAAGGCGGTTTCCAGCCCGACCACGCCGAACGGTGCCCGATCCAACTCCTGCATCTTCTTCTCTTTGGCATGCGGAGCGTGGTCGGTGGCGATGGCGTCGATGGTGCCGTCGATCAGGCCGTCGATGCAGCCGGTAACGTGCCCCTGCCCTCGCAGCGGCGGGTTCATCTTGAAGTTCGAGTCGAACGAGCGGAGAGATTCGTCGGTCAGGCTGAAGTGGTGTGGGCAGACCTCGGCCGTAACTCGCACGCCGCGCAGCTTGGCCCTGCGGACCGCATCCACTCCGGAACCGGTCGAGATATGCATGATGTGCAGCCGTCCGTCGGTGGCCTCGGCCAGGGCCAGATCGCGGCTGATCATGGCGTCTTCGGCGGCCGGCGGAATGCCACCCAGCCCGAGGATCAAGGCCGTCAGGCCGTCGTGCATTACGCCCTGCCGGGTGAGTTCGGGAATCTCCGGATGGTTCAACACCGGCTTGTCGAACATCAGGCAGTATTCCAGCGCCCGACGCATCAGTTCGGGGTCGCCGACCGGCGAGCCGTCGTCGGAGAAGCCGACCGCGCCGGCCTCGACAAGTTGCCCGATCTCGGCCAGTTCCTTCCCTTCGCGATTCTTGCTCACGCAGGCGATGACGAAGACGTTGCAGTTATCGGCCCGGACGGCCTGGCCTCGAATGAATTCGACGGTGCCCTGGCTGTCGATTGGCGGCTCGGTATTTGGAATGCAGGCGATCGAGGTGAACCCACCGGCCAGCGCGGCGGCGGTGCCCGTTTCGATCGTCTCGTCCTCCTCGCTACCCGGCTCGCGCAAGTGTACGTGCATGTCGATCAGCCCCGGCGAGACGATCTTCCCGGCGGCGTCGATTATTGTCTCGGCGTTACTGTCGGGCGCGTCGAAGGCGGCAATCTTCCCGTCTTCGATCAGTAGATTTGTCACCCGGTCCATCTGCTGACTGGGATCAATCACTCGGCCGTTCTTGATCAGAATGGACATGTGCGTAGTTGGTAGTTGATAGTGGGTAGTTGGTAGTTGATAGCATTTAGCGGCCGGGCTTGTCCGGCGTGTTGAACTGGAACCCAATCATCACCTTCTCACAGCTCATCACTCATTGCTCACAGCTCACAGCTCATTGCTCATTGCTCATTGCTCATTGCTCATTGCTCATTGCTCATTGCTCATCACTCACAGCTCACAGCTCATCTCTCGACGCCGATCACTAGTTGAAGGACGGCCATCCGAACGGCCAGGCCGTTGGAGACCTGTTCGAGGATGGCCGAATGCGGTCCGTCGGCAACGTCGGGCGTGACTTCCACGCCCCGATTGATTGGACCCGGGGCGATAACCAGGATGTTCTCCTTGGTCCTGGCCAGCCGCTGCCGATTCATGGCGTACAGGTGGGCGTATTCGCGGACCGAGGGGAAGGGCCGCGAAAACTGCCGCTCGAACTGGATTCGTAGCAGGTTCAGCACGTCGACCCGGGCGAGAATGTCGTCCAGTTTGTAGCAGTACTCCACGCCGATCTCCGCCCAACGCGGCGATACCAGCGTGGACGGCCCGCAAACAATCACATGCGCGCCGAGCCTCTTCAAGCCCCAGATATTGGATCGGGCGGTTCGGCTATGGGCGATGTCGCCAACCAGGGCCACGGTCAGACCGTCGACATGGCCAAACCGCTGCCGGATGGTCAGAATGTCGAGCAGGCCCTGGGTGGGATGCTCGTGCGGTCCGTCCCCGGCGTTAATCACTGAACACTCGAGGTTCTGGGCCAACAGATGGGGCGTGCCGGGTGTGCGGTGGCGGACCACCATGGCGTCGACCCCCATCGCCTCGATGTTCTTGGCCGTGTCGATAACCGTTTCGCCCTTCGAGAGGCTGCTGGTGTCGGCCGAAAAATCGACCGTATCGGCTCCCAGTCGCCGAGCGGCCAGCGAGAAGCTGGTTCGGGTTCGAGTGGAGTTCTCGAAGAACAGGTTCACGCAGGTCTTGTCGGCCAGAATGGACAGCTTTTTGCGACTTCCCGCCATCAACTGCTTGAACGCCTGGGCCTTGTCGAGGATCAGCGTGATCTCCTCGGCCGAAAGCTCCTCGAGCCCCAGCAAGTGACGCCGCGTCCAGCCCCGCGGCACCGCCTCCAATTTAGCCAATTCGCTGCTCATAATGCTTCCAACCTCCCAAAAAACCCGATCACCGGGCGCGCAAACCCACAACCCCGTCCCACCGGAGGCTGATTCTAGCAATACCCACGAATGCTGCAACCATCCCCGGCATGGTATAATCCGTTTCATGAAAGAACCGCCGACCGCCGCCATTCTCGTGCTGGCCGAGGCCCAATCCAGGGCCGAAGGCTGGTGCCGGATGCTCGAAGGCCCGGAGTTTCGCGTATTCTCCGCGGCGGACGAGCTGCCCGACCCGCTGGAAATCGACCTGATCGTCACCGATGGCTCGACTGGCGGCTCGGCCGGGAGGCTGGCCCCTTCGTCCGAAACCGAGTCCCGCGGGCCGGGTGTTCTGCTGATCGGCTCGGACGGACCGGCGGATGTCCATCTGGCGGAGGATGTCACGCGGCGGGAGTTGCGGCTGGCTTGCCGGCTGGCGGCCGAGGTGGTCCGACTGCGGCAGAAGATTCGCCGCTCCGAGCAGTCCCGCCGCCGGCTCTCGGCCGAGGCCCTGACCGACCCGCTGACAGGGTTACCCAACCGCCGGGCGTGGGACCGGGCCTTGCCCGAGCGACTCGACGCGCTGGCCGACTCGAGTTCGGCTGAAAAGCTCTGCCTGGCGATTCTCGACCTGGACCGATTCAAGCCGGTCAACGACTCCCACGGCCACGCGGTTGGCGACGAAGTGCTGCGGGCGGCCGGCGAGGCGCTTCGCGTCGGCCTTCGTGGCGACGATTTCGTCGCCCGACTCGGCGGCGACGAGTTCGGCCTGCTGCTGACGGTTCCCGACCGAGCCACGGCCGCCTCGGTTGTCGATCGGGTCCGCGCATCGCTTCCAAATCACATGGCCCGATCGGCCACCCACGCAATAACAGCCAGCGCCGGCTTCCACGTCGTCTCGCCCAATGACCACCCCACCGCCGACACCCTCACGGCAACCGCCGACGCCGCCCTTCGCCAAGCCAAGCAATCCGGCCGCAACCAGACGGCGGGGAGCCTCTAGGAGCTGCGGCGTCCAAGCCGCGAGTTGTAGCTGAACTCGCAAGAGTTCAGATGATTCTGGCTGAATTCTTGCGAATCCAGCTACCATACCCGCCCCGGGGACGGGGCGGCTCGGGTCCTTGGCCAGGGCCACCTCGGTTCCAATAGCCCTCACCGCTGGTAAGAATCGGCCGTCACGGGGCCGAGCACCGAGGAGATGTCGTCGTTGAGCACGCTGGTGTCCAGATCGTCAAGCACGATCAGGCCGTCGATTGAACCGGCCTGCTCGGGATCGTGCCACTTCCAGACGACCTTTCCTTGCGGGTCGAACTCGATGATCTGCACACCCTTGAGGCTGTCCTGGGGACCGTGGCCCGACCAATTCGAGATCACGATGTGGCCGTTCTTCAAGACTTGAAAACCGGCGAACAGATGTAGTCCCAGGTCTTTGCCTGGTCCGCTCGGCTTGGGCCCGAACGCATTGACCACCTTGCCTGCCGTGTTTACCTCGAACATTCGCGCGTCGTATCCGCCGGATACCAAGAGGTTGCCGCCGGGCAGACGGACCGTATGATAGGCCCACACCGGCTTGGGCAAGGTATGCTGCCTGAGGATCTTGCCGTCCAGATCTCCCTCGAATACCCGATTGACGCTGCCAAACAGAACCGTGCCTTGCGGAGTCATCCGGACGACGCGCGTGGTCGGTACGTCGAAGGTCGATTTGCGAAGCACCTTTCCGTCAGGAGCCAACTCGAAGAGTGTCACGCCCGGGGCGTTGCAGACCAGAATCGTTCGCCCGTCGGGCAAGCGCCGAGCCGAGACCGTGCCCGGATAACCCTTGACCTCTTTGACCATCCGGCGGTCCTTGAGATTGTATTCGTGAAAACCCTCCAGCGAGCTGAGCAGCACGACGTTGTCGCCCACCAGTTGGATGTCCCGGTGCTTGATCGGCAGCTTCAGCGTCCAATGTTTCGAGGCATCGAACTGGTCGACGTAAACCAGTTGATGGCGGGACTCATCGACGGCCAGAAAGCGATGCTTCACATCCGCCCCATTTGCCGGAGCCCAATTCACGGCCACAAAACTTGCCAACGCGGCCAAAGCGATTGTCACCAACTGCTTGTTCATGACTGCACTCCTTCTTTTGGTGTTACCGATTCGCACTTGGAATGATAGGGTTTTCATGTCGACGTTCAATAGCCGTCGGGCGGTGCGCCCAACTCGGGGGGGCTCGCCGCGTCGGCCGGGCCGCTAACCGCATACGACACGAGCAGCAGCGCGTATGCCAGGATCGATAAGGCGATATACAACTCCCGAGTCTCGGTTAAGGCTTCCCTGGTCGGCCCGTACCCGGTCCAGATTGCCAAGCCAAACGACGCGAATACCGGCAGCCAGATCGCCGCAAGCAGCGACGGGGCAATGGCCGGAAAGCCCAGCCGCTTGCCAAGACGGCCCAACGGTTTCAACAACCAGATGGCGGCCGGGATCAACAAAAAATACGTGAAGAACCCCACATAGAAAGCCCCTTGGCTCGTAATCAGGTCACCGGGACCTTCGACGACTCGCGGCGTAAACAAGGGCAGGTTGTGGATGTTTGCCTCTCCCTGGCGGTTGCTCGAGAGGACGTCGGGCGTTTCGAAACCAAACCAACGCTGCCCCCAACTAACCTCTTCGCCAAAGAACACAAGGCTCAATACGGCCCACAACACGAGGTAGTATCGAAGCGATCCGCGAGCACGAAAGGCGAACAGCAAGCAGAGCACGCTCGCCGTCGCGAAGGCGAACATCGTCAGGTTCTCGAAGATCCCGTCTTCCTCCGTAAGGTACGTCGCCATTGACGGTTCGATCGCGACAACGGCCATCATCAGGCCGATCCCGCAGACGCCCATGCCCAGACAAATGCCGTCGACGCAAGACAGCCACGTGGCCTTTGCTGACGCGGTATCGTTTTGGAGTCGATTGGGTTGCATGGTCCAGCCTTTCCTAGGTTCAGTACGGTAAACCGGTGATAATGCCTATTGTAGCTCGAAAAAGCAGTCTCGTGCTAGCCTGGCGTCTTTCCCCGCGAAACCGGCCTCCCGTTGATAAACTCCCAACGGGACTACTTGCTTCTTGTTGATAATAGAGGAAGGGCGAGGCTCCCGCGGAGCCGAATTAGCCAAGACATCCATGCCCACTTCCCGGTTCGGCGGGAGCCTCGCCCTCCCTGCATCCACTACCGTCCGACTTTCCGCAACCGAGCCTACTTCCCCTTCTTCCGCCCCATCAGGCGGAAGTCGAGTTCGCGGCGTTCGAGGTCGACGGTTACTTGGAAGCGGTCGCCGAGGCGGAAGGTGTTGCCTTTGCGGCGGCCGGAGAGGGTGTGGGTGGCGCGGAATGAGTTGACTTGAGGCGGGTGGGAACAATTTGGGTTCATCCGGCTGAAGCGTAGTTTTCCGTAAGTTGTTGCTGGCAG
>CAZDHN010000026.1:0-19541 GCA_964505115.1 uncultured Planctomycetaceae bacterium | reverse complement strand
CCGTTCGCGACAAGCGGTACGTCTATATCCGCAACTACATGCCCCACAAAATATACGGTCAATACATCGCCTACATGTTCCAAACGCCCACCACGCAAGTGTGGAAGGACCTCTACGATGCGGGCAAGCTCGCGCCCCCTAAAACGTTCTTCTGGGAGACCAAGCCGGCCGAGGAGTTGTACGACCTGGAAAACGATCCCGACGAAGTCAATAATCTGGCCGGCTCGCCGGAACATCAGGAGGTCCTCAAGCGGCTCCGCAAGGCGCAGCGTGATTGGGTCGTGCGAATTCGCGACGTCGGTTTCCTGCCCGAGGACGAGATTCACACTCGTTCGGCCGATTCCACTCCTTACGAGATGGGCCACAACCGGCAGCTTTATCCGATGGAAAAGATCATGGCCGCCGCCGAATTGGCCTCGCGACCGGAAAAGGACGAGACCGGCAAGCTCGTCGCCTTGCTGGACGACAAAGATAGCGCCGTTCGTTACTGGGCGGCCATGGGCGCGGTGATGCGTGGCGCCGATTGCGTGAAGGTTGCCCGACCCGCGCTTCGCCGCGCGTTGAGCGATTCGTCTCCCAGCGTTCGGGTAATCGCAGCCGAAGCGTTGGGCCGATACGGCAACGACGCCGATTTGGCCGAGGCCCTGCCCGTGCTGCTCGACGCGGCCAACCTGAAGACGAACAGCGTCTATGTGTCGATGCTGGCGCTGAACGCACTCGACTCGCTCGATGCCAAGGCGGCGAGCGTCAAGGAGACCATCGCCAAGTTGCCCGGCAAAACCCCCGACATCCCCCGCCGGATCGGCGGCTACGTGCCGAACCTGCTGAAGAAGACATTGGCGGATTTGGAATAGCCCGTGTTGTTCGGGGAGGGCGTTCTTTGAACTCGGATGGCCGGGGACCGAGCAGGGCCATGTTCCGGGAAACACGGCAGGGCGGCACGGCCTATCGTCTTTATTGGGCTTGACGCGAATCTGTATCTCGGCGAGAGTACGGGGCAATATACTCGCGTGGACGTGGCGACTACAGCGACGGAATTCAAGCGAACGGGCGAGGGATCGCATGCGTCAGTTGATGAAATACCATCCGACCATTGGGTATCAGTTCATTCCCGGCCTGCGGACTCGCGTTCCACACGAGTCTGGCGGATATCTGGTGCGTACCAACGGGACTGGTTTTCGCTCGGAACGCGAGTTCGAGCAAGAACTGAATCCCGGACACAGGCGGGTTCTGCTGTTCGGCGATTCGTTTACGGCCGGCGACGGGGTCTCGAATAGATACCGCTACGGCGATCAGCTTGAACAGCGAGTGTCGAATTTGGAGGTATATAATTTTGGTCTGCCCGGCACGGGCACCGACCAGCAAGACCTGGCCTGGCAGCAGTTCGGCAAGACGCTGGAGAGCCATCTCCTGGTACTTGGGGTTTTGGTCGAGAACGTGCGGCGAGTGGCGGCGCGCTACAGGCCGTTCTTTGACGAGACGGGTCGGGAGGTGTTCTACGAGAAGCCGCGTTTCGTTCTCGCCGGCGACTCGTTGGAAGTGGAAGGTCCGCCGCTTCGCAAGAACTTCATCGAGGAGGACGAGTTGGCCCGGCTCGACGCAAAGGCGGTGGATCGGGGGGGACGGATGTACTGGGCGCGAATGCTTGTTCGGCGGTTGCATCTGCAAGACCTCGCACAGCGGCTCACCAGATACAATCCAACTCCCGAATACAATCGGCCGGATAACGCCAGTTGGCGGGTAATGCGACGTATTCTGGAGGAATGGATCGTGGCATACGGCGGGCCGGTGCTTCTGGTACCCATTCCGCTCTACCAGTTCGTCGAGGAAACGAGCGATCCAACCCACTACCAAGCGCGGTTCGCGGAAGTTGCCGAAGCCACGGGATGCCATCTTCACGATCCGTTACCCGATCTTCGCAAAAGACCAATCGAACAACGGCGCAAGTTTCGTTTTGAAGCCGACGTTCACATGACGCCGGCGGGCCACGCCGCGCTGGCCGACAGCCTGGCGCCGGTTGTCGACCATATCCTTACACAAAGTCACGGCTGAAGTTCATCGCATGAGCCGAATCATTCTCGGAATATCCGGATTCTACCACGACTCGGCTGCCGCTATCTTGCGGGATGGCCGGATTGTCGCCGCCGCGCAGGAAGAACGATTCTCGCGAAAGAAACACGATCCGCGATTCCCTCGCAACGCCGTCAATTATTGCCTGGGCGAGGCGTATGTCGAAACGGATGAAATCGACGCGATAGTCTTCTACGACAATCCCGTTCTTACCTGGGATCGCGTTGTCAAGAGTTGCATCGCCGGCGGCCAGGAGGCGGAGGAGCAGTTCGGTCAGGCCGCCGTTTCCATATTGGGGAACAAGCTGTGGGTCGAGGAGATTGTTCGCAAGGAATTGGGCGGGCTCGGCCAGGCGGGCCGATTGTTGTTCGTCGAGCATCACATGGCGCACGCGGCTTCGGCCTTCTTTCCCTCGCCGTTCGAGCAGGCAGCCGTCATAACCGTCGACGGCGTTGGCGAATGGGCAACCACGACCATCGGCCGTGGCGACCGGAATCGAGTCGACCTCTTGCGACAAATCAGTTATCCGCACTCGTTGGGGTTGCTCTACAGCGCTTTTACCTATTTCTGCGGGTTTAAGGTGAATTCGGGTGAGTACAAGCTGATGGGGCTTGCGCCCTACGGCCGCCCGCGTTTCGTCGAGAAGATACGCGAGGAACTGATCGACGTACGAGAAGACGGATCCTATCGGCTGAACATGGAGTACTTCGGGTATCTGAACGGTCTGGCGATGACCAACGAGCGATTCAACTCACTGTTCGGCGGTCCGCCCCGCGAGGCGGAATCGCGAATTACGCGACGTGAAATGGATCTGGCCGCATCGATTCAGAAAGTTACTGAAGATGTAATGCTCAAGATGGCGCGAGATGCCCGCCGCCAAATCGATTCGCCAAACTTGGTTCTGGCCGGCGGCGTGGCCCTGAATTGCGTGGCGAACGGCAAGATCCTCGCCGAGAAGATATTCGATCATGTCTGGATCCAGCCGGCGGCGGGCGACGCGGGCGGCGCGTTGGGGGCGGCGTTGGCGGCCCATCACGCCTACTTCGGCGAACCGCGCACGGTTCCGCCCGGCGGCCGCGACAGTCAGAAAGGCAGCTATCTGGGGCCCGCCTTCAGTTCGGAGGAGATTATCGCTTTTCTTGACCGCTACGATTATCCCTACGAGCGAATGACCGATCGCGGCGAGCGGCACCGGATCTTGGCACGCGCTTTGGCCGACGGAAAGACGGTGGGGTTTTTTTCCGGGCGGATGGAGTTTGGCCCCCGGGCGTTGGGAGGCCGGTCGATTCTGGGGGACCCGCGCCGTGACGATACGCAGTCGATCATGAACCTGAAGATCAAGTACCGCGAATCGTTTCGTCCCTTTGCCCCGAGCGTTCTCTCGGAAATCGCCGCCGAACACTTCGAGTTGGAGGGCGAGAGCCCCTACATGCTTTTGGTGGCGGGTATCCGACCGGAGCATCGGCTGGAGGCCCGGGCCGAACATGCGGCGGCAGAAGACATGATCAGTTGGGTGAACCAGCGCCGTTCGCATCTGCCGGCAATCACTCACGTCGATTACAGTGCGCGTATTCAAACCGTCAACAAAGAAGACCATCCGGTCTACCACGACCTCCTGAGTGAGTGCGAAAACCAGACCGGGTGCGGCGTGTTGGTGAACACATCGTTCAACGTGCGAGGGGAACCAATTGTCGGTTCTCCCAGGGATGCATATCGCTGTTTCATGCGGACCGAAATGGACGTACTGGTCCTGGAAGATTGTGTTCTTTGGAAGGACAAGCAGCCGCCGCCGGAAGCAGACGGCAATTGGAGAGACGAGTATGAATTGGACTGACAGCGCCCGCGCGAAAGCCTGGTTTCGCAAGTACGTTCTGCCCGAAGCCAACCGACTAAAGGCGGCTGGCACGGAAGTGTTTCCAATGCGGCCTGATCCGGCGGCCGATTCGTACTACGAGACCAGAGATTCCGACTCGCCGCTGGGACCCGCCGACTTCGAATTGCTTGGCGACGATACCGCCCGGGACTTCAGCATGATGCTCAAGGAGCTTTGGGAAAGCCAAGGCCATGCCAAGCTGGCCGAAGGGGCCGACAGCTTGGCCAAGTTGGCCGATCGGCTGCATACGGAACAGCAACAGAGCGAAGAGGTCTCGCCCTTCATCTACGTGATGTTCTGATAGCCCGGGCTAGATCGCATCCAGCATGGGCGTGGCGGCAGTTAATGCTTGATACACGACGCGGCAGACGTTGCACATATTCACTGCGGGTCAATCAGATCTTCCTGAATGGAACCACCTTGCGATAGATGTCCGTCGGATTCCCGTGACGACCGCCGACGGTCAGCAGGTCCTCGCGGATGGAAATTCCGAACTGCCTCTCGTTCTCCTCGAGGTACGGATGGATCAGTTCCCAATCGGCCTGGGTGAGTTCGACGAACTTGCCGCCGTTGAGCTGCTCATCGAGCAGTTTTTTGCGTGGATCGCGCACGTAAATGCATCCGCCCGATGCGAGTGAAAACAGGTTCGTACCGGGATAGGGGGAATCCAGATCGACAACCTTACCGCTGTGATCGAACTTGATCCCGTTAAGGACACAGAATCCGCCACCGTTGAGCGGATCGCCCGCCATGAACGATTCCGCCAGGAAGTCCAAGGCCGTACCGTTGATCACGGCCCGCACCCTGCCCACGGCGTTGATAAGCGGCCGGCCGGCCAGGTTGCCGAGCACGTAGATTTCACCACCCTTGGCGCCATACAGAAAGGCTTGACCGGCGTCGCCATGGATTACGAGCTTGCCGTTCTTCATGATCTGGCCGAGTTGATCCTGCGCATTATCGTGTACGTGGATCTCCAAACCATCCATGCCTGAAGCCAGGTAGTCGCCACTACTGCCAAACACATCGATACGCACTTCATCGGATTTCGGCCCCAGGCCACATCCGATGAAGCGCTGGCCCTTCATGCCGTAGACCATGAAGCGTTTCCAGCCGAGTTCGTATGCCCGCACCAGGAGGCGCGCGCTGCAGTCATCGCCCTCCATGGGGAAGTCGGAGGAGTCGATCACGAGAATGGACTCCCCTTCCGCGGGCGCTCGGAGCGCTTGGCGGGTATCCCAATCGATATGGCGGAGGCGCGATTCACCGTTGGCGTTGATTGCGGGCAGCGACTTGAGCAGCGAGTTCATGCTCTGGCGGACGAGCTGCAAAACGACGCTGCGTTTCATCGAACCGAAGCCGATACGCCGGTTATTCAAGAGCGAGAGCAGTTCCATGGCCAGTTCAAACTTGGTCCCGTCCCGGGCCACGAGCCCTTCGATCTCCGCGATCAGCCAACGCACGTTATTGAAGTTCCATGAGGTGATGTATTCCGCCACCTGGGCGAGAATCTTCTCGCAGTCCGCGCGGTCCTCAAGTTCCGCGATTTCGACATCCAGTTCCTCGCCCACGACCGGCGCTTGAGGCTCATCGTTCGGGTCGAAGGCCCAATGTCCGGGCGCGCTGGCGATAGGCTTGCCAAACTTGTCGGCACAAGAGAGCTTGCAGCTCCCGTTGGCGCCTTCCACGGTGAACGTGAACGCTCCCCCGTCCGTATGGCTGCCGCCGCGCGCGTTCCAGTAACGGTCGGCCACCGGGCGGAATCGCTTGTCCTCCTTGGAGAGGACCTGCAGGGTTGCATCGATCGCCTGTTTTTCCGATCCTACCAGGCCTATGGTGACGTCACCCTCCTGCAGGGCAAAAACCTGCGGCCGGAGCATGGCCGTATCGGTAATGCCCACCAGCCGGTACCGGTCCCGATCCGGGTCGCTGGCCGCAATGATGAAGAACCACGGCCCATCGGGCGACCCGTGCATGTGCATCGCCTGGATGGCGCGGTAGATCTTTTTCTTCTCTTCCGGCAGGCATTCGAAGTCGAGTTCCGTGGTAGGCGCCAGTGCTTCGATCACATACTCGGTGGGATAGCCATAGGTGCGGCTAAGCATATCAAAGAGCAGGACCGATACTTCGGTGTCGGTGAGGAACTGCGGCCGCACGTTATGTTGGCGGAGGTACTCCGTGATACTGAAATAGTTGGCAAAATCGCCGTTGTGCACCAGCGCTTCGTTCATGCCGATGAAAGGGTGCGCGCCCGCCGGATGCCAAACGCGTCCCTTGGTGGGATAGCGCTGATGTGCGATCCAGATATGCGCTTGCAGATCTTCCAGGCCGTAATACCTGACCACGTTCTCCGCATAGCCGACGATCTTGAAGATCATCAGGTTGCGGGCGTGTGACATGACGAAGCCCTGCTTGTCGCCGAGGGCCGCATAGTGCTTCTGGTTCAGCTTGAAACTGTTCTGGTAGATGAATTCGTCTTCCACCATCCTCGAGGGAGCTTGCGTCAAACCGTGCTCTTCGGCGAATGCCTTGAGTTTATCCTCCTTGGCGCGCACGAAGTAGCGGACGATATCCGGGGGACGGACCTCCAGCCCCAAATCCCGGTAGTCGCTCACCGTCTTGACCTTTTCCTTGTGGTCAACCCTGAGGTTTTCCAGAACGCTCGACTTCTCGATCTCCCCTTCCGCTTCGGGATCGAGCAAGGCCACCTGCAGCAAGTAGTCGTTTTCGAGCGTTTCCGCATCCACGCCCAACTGCTCGGGCAGCAGGCGCGCGGCGGCAATTCCGCCGCCCTTGCCATTGCCGCGATTGTGCATCTGGACGGATGCCTCGAAGATGCTGCGGCCCGGCAGAGGCACGTTGCAGGCAAAGCCGACAACCCCACATCCGCCCTCTTCCACCGGATCGCCAGGTTGCGGCGGAAGACCCGCTACAAGCTTCTTCTTGGATTTCAGGAATTGTTCCGTGTAGGTATGCATTATCGTTGCTCTAATTCCACCTTATCGTGCTCAATGAAAACCCTTGTTGTAACCGTTTACGGGGGTCAAGCATCGCGAAACATACGACTTCGCGACGCTTTCCGTTTAGCCGGCGGTAGTTCATGCCGTGAACGGTTACTCCTTATTCATAATCGAGATGGGTCAGGAGGTCGGAGCGACCCACCAGATCCTTGATACTCTTCAGGCCGAGCCTGTGGCAGATGTCTTGCAGTTGAATGGCCCAGGAATGGAAGAGATTGGTCAATCGCTGCCCGGCCCACTGGGCATCGTAAGTCACGGCGAGTTCCGGGTCCGTGGTGGCGATGCCTCTAGGACAGCCGCGTCCGCTCTCGCAAACGCCACAGCGGATGCACTCCACCGCGACGATATCCACGGTTCCCGTCACGACGCCGTCCGCGCCGAGTGCAATGATCTTGGCCACATCCCAGGCGCTGCGCAAGCCGCCCGAGGCAATCAGCGTGATCTTGTCGCGCACGCCTTCTTCCACCAGGAATCGGTGCACCTTGGGAACGGCATACTCGATCGGCATGGCAATGTTCTTCTTGGCGATGTCCGGCGCGGCGCCGGTTCCGCCATAACTGCCGTCCAGGTGCATCACATGGGCGTCGGCATAGTAGCTTCCCACGGCCACCATATCCACATCTGCGGCCCCGGACACCTTCACGGAGACGATGATCTTGGGATTGATCGCCTTCATCCAGTCCACATGTTTCTTGTGGTCTTCAACGGAATAGACCGAATGGAAGGGGAACGGCGAAAAGAGCGGATAGCCGGCCACCGTCTCGCGCATCGCCGATACGGCGGGCGTATTCTTCTCACCCAGAAGATGCCCGCCCAGACCGGGTTTTGCTCCCTGGGCGTACTTGAACTCCATCATCCGCACGCGCTGCAGCGTCGCTTCCCCCACGCCGAAGAGGCCGGTAGCAACCTGTGTGATCACATTGTCATTATACGGCTCCAACTCGCGCGGGAAGCCGCCTTCTCCGGTGCAGGTGAAGGATTCGGCGGCCTTGAAGGCAATGGCCCTTCCCACCATGGTCGAAAGACTGATCGAGCCGTAGCTCATGCCACCACCGTAGATGGGCATTCCGATCGTTACGCGGTGCGCCCCGTCATCGCGACGATTAATCGGAATCCGCAGGTCGACGTCGTCCGGCTTGAAGCTCTTGTCCGGTGGCTCTTCGGGAAACTTGATCTCGATCCGGTCGAAGCCGCCGCCCGAGGCGCCGATCTTGTATTCCAAACCGTTCTCCGGCGGCCGACCGGTTTCCGCCTGAATCCAGGTCGCGGCCAGAAGTTCCGCCGGCCAGCGTGGATCGCCAAAGGTCTTCCACATGGGATTGGGCCCGATCTTGATCGCATCGACCGGACACTGGTCCAGGCAACAATCCCCTTGTGCGCGGCACTTCTCAACCCCAATACAGAGATGCGATTTGGGCGTCAGCTTCTTCTTGGTGAACTCGGGATGCACGCCGAACGAACAAACCTCGGCGCACTTGCCGCAGTTTACGCAATCCGATGTGCGCACCACGAGGAACTTGGCCAGCGCGTTGCGATAGCGGGAAGGACACTCCTTGACCTTGTCATTCAACAGCTTGAAGCCGGCATCCTTTGCCGGTGGCGGACAATCCCGATTCAACCGGCCGTCTGCTTTGTCCGCCAGGGATTCTTTGAGCGAGAGCTTGCGCTCGCCAAACGCGGGCCCGAAATTGTCCCTTTCCAGATCATCGAAAAACATGGTGCGACCGAGTTCTCCGCGCAGGCGCCGGACTTCGCGAATCCCCATGGCGCCCATCACCTCGATCAGTTGGGAGTGCCAGGCGCCAATAAGGTTGGCGATACGCTGCGCGGCCCACTCGACCGGCACCCGGTCCAGCTTGACCGGACACTCAGGCACGTTATCACAGTCCGGGCAGAGCCGGCATTCCAACGCCACGAGCAGTGCCAGATCAACGCCCACGCCATCGGTGCCGCAGGCAATCGATTTGGGGATGAACTCCGCGGTGGCAATGCCGCCGGAGAGGAGCAGGGTCACCTGGTCGCGAGTCGATTCTTCCAGCAGCGCGAAATGAACTTCCTTGACCAGGGTCGTCACGAAGTCATTCCGCCGCGCTCCCAATCCGTGGGCTCGTCTGTGCGCCTGCAAATGGATAATCTCGGCACAATCCGCAGCCAGATTCACCGCCCGTTCCGCGGCATGCTCGTCCAGAGGGAGACGAATGGAGGTGATGAGTTGGGGATACAGGACCTTGAGATTCTTGATCTGGTCGGTCACCGCGTCGGAATAGGGCAACTCGACAATGTTGATGCCTTCCAGCCCGACCGGATCATCCACCTCCGGATTGAACTTCACGATCAGGTTGTCCCGCTGATCCGCAAGCAGGCCGCGCGCGTCGCTCAGGTCACACACGGCATACGTTTGCGTCATCCGCGCGGCTTGGGCAATCGCCTGCTTGACCGGGTCCGTGACGAAACGGTTGTCCGGGATATCGAGCACGGTGGGAATGGGGATTTCCGTGAAGTAAGGCATCTCATTGAGCATGTTGCCCGAGGCGTCGAATGTGAGCTTTGCCGGACGCCTGCCCAGTTCGATCACGGTACTGATGTACTCGCGGCCATGGATGCCGTCGCGCGTGGGACGGACGATCTCGGACATGTCCGTCCACATCTCATCAAAGCCCGGCCCCGCGAAGGGGCCCCGATAACCGGCCCCGGAGACCGGGATGGCGCCGGTCGCGGCCTGTTTCCAAAGCGAGGCAATGATCTCCGGCTGCCAGTGGCTATCGCCCATTCGCGTGTATTGTGGATTGACCGTCCGCGAGAGGATCCCCTTCTTGCACTCCTGCACGCAGCGCATGCAGGCCACGCACATACTGTCCCCGGTATCCACGAGTTGGCTGGGATCGAATTTACGGTCTTCGTACACGCGGTATATACACGAATCGCGTTTCACGCACTGCATGCAACCCAGGCATCCTTCGATCTCCAAGGCGATGAGCTTGGCTACGGGCGAGAATCGCGGCGGCGCTTGATAGGTCTGGGAATGATACTTAATTGACATGACCTTCTCTCAATTGGCGGAACAAAAATCCGGGCTCGGCGGGTCGGGACGCCGCGAACACATCCACTCGGTCGGTTACGGCCTGGGCAAAAGGCCCGCGGCCTGGATGATATCAGGCAGGATCCCTTCGGCTTCGATCGCCTGCAAATGCACCCCCTTGACGCCGGAAATGTTCCGAACCGAATCGATCAGTTCGAGCGCAATCTTGACCCCCTCTTCCTTCGCATCCGAGGCTGACTTCAGGCGTTCGATCATCTCCTGGGGCACATCGATGCCGGGCACGTTCGCATTCATGTATTTGAGCATGCCGGCACTGCGCGGCACGATAATACCAACCAGAATGGCGGTGCGTTCGGTGAGACCCGCGTCCTCTGCTCGCTTCATCGCTTCCGCGAAGCGCTCAATGTCATAGACCGCTTGCGTCTGCACGAAGTCCGCGCCCGCATTCACCTTCTTGGCCAGACGAACGGTCCTGAACTTCTCGGGCGGACCCAGCGGGGTCCAGGCCGCGCCGATGAAGAAGGGCGGTGCCGAATCGATCGAATCGCCACCCTCTTGCACCGCGTCATCCCGCATGCCTTTGACCACGGAGAGGAGTTGGATCGAGTCGATGTCAAAGACATTCTTGGCGCCCGGATGACCATTCAGCTTGCCGCCGGCGCCAGCCGATTGATGGTCGCCCGACAGGCAGAGGCAGTTGCGCATGCCCAGCGCGTGCGCGCCGAGCAGATCCGATTGCATGGCAATACGGTTTCGGTCCCGGCAGACCATCTGCATGATCGGCTCCAGGCCCTGGTCCACGAGTATCTTGGACGCCGCGATGCTGGACATGCGCACGACCGCCGTCTGGTTGTCCGTCACGTTGTAGGCATCGGCGACACCCTTGATCAGTTTAGCCTTCTTGATGACCGCTTCCGGGTCCGGACCACGGGGCGGGCCGACTTCGGCGGTCAAGGCGAAATGCCCTTCCGCAAGAACGCGTTCCAAGTTACTGCCTGCTTTTGCTTTCATTACCTCAGATCCTCGCGAACTACCCTTTTGGGTCCACCGTGGCGCGTGTTGGACCAATCCCTTGTTTCCCGTATCTTTGCGAGCGAATCGAGTTCACCCCGCGCCTCCGCGCGTTCGACGATCAGGTTCCAGACGCAATCGAGCTCCTCATTGATTTCGCACTTGCCGTCCTTGCTCGTGCCGCCGCAGGGACCGTTCATCAGGCTCTTGGCACATCGGGCAACCGGGCAGAAACCGAACGTCTCGCCCAGCATGCAATCCCCGCATGCCGCACAGCGCGAAGCCCAAATTCCGGCTTCCTCGCGCACCGCCAGGGCCGAAGTGTTCACGCCCGGCAGCACGCGCTTGTCCGGAAACCGCTCCGCCAGAAGCTGCACGCCAATGCCGCAGGCCAAACTCAAGAGTGTATCCGCCCGTCCAGCCTGTTCAGCGAGCGTCTCGACAAACTCGTACTCGCACTGCTTCTCGAGCGTTGCCGTCTGGATTTCGACGGATAAACCCTTCTTCTTCAAGGCCATGCGGAGCAGAGGAGCCAGGGTTTCGACCTCTTTTTCTCCGCCGGCGGCGCATTCCGCAACACAGGTTGCGCAACCCACCAGAAGCACGTTGCTGCTGCCCGTGAGGCTCTCCACGATCTCCTCAACGGGTTTCCATTCTCCAAAAATCACTGATCTTCTCCGTTCTCTTCCAGGTTCATTACCGCCTTTGCCCGCGCGGCGGCCCGTTCCACAAACTCGTCCGCGGACAGTTCCGCGCCATGACTGATCCCGAGCCGATCCGCGCCAACGCCAATCCTGTCGAGCAGGCCGCGGGCGTACTCGACTCGCTTGATCGCTCTTCTGTTACCGAGAAGCAACCCGCAACAATCGATCGGACAGGTTATAACCTCCACGCCATCGGCCTCCTGGTCGAGGATTTCCAGAAGATGCGATACCTGTACCTTGCTGCTGCACGGCATCACTGCCGTGCGGACCCGGACACCCGGTATGCTCTTTGCGCAAGAGGCGATATCCTCATCGCTCGCCACGCTGTGCTGGCAGTACAGCACGACGATTCTGGGCTCTCCGTTCCGTGATTCGGTTGTCTCGCTCATCGTTTATCTCCGCCTGTGCCGTGCCATCGTCTCGGAGCAAGATGCCATGGCGGGTTCTTGCAGTGGTGCGGTAGCACCGATCGGCTGGCTGCCCTGCCGCCCCGTGCATCCTAGAGAATTGCCCCCCGAGAAGGCAATCAATCAATTGTTGTCATTAGCAACCCTAATGTCAAGGAGTGACTAGAATTAGTTGTGTGTGACGGTGGGGTGTCGGGTAGTAAACGCGCCAGGAAAGCCTGGCCGCTGAATTCCGAGCTACAAGGGCGAGGGCTACTTCCCACTACGGTAGAAGCGGATATGGACCTTTTCCAGGCTCATCAGGCCTTCCTCAATGGCGTCGTCAATGGTGGGAATGAAGGCCTCGATGCGTTCCGGAGTGTCGACGATCTCGATAATGATCGGCAGGTCCTGCGAGAGGCGGAGTATCTTGGCGGTGTGCATTCGGCTGTGGGCGCCAAACCCCTCGAGCCCTCGAAGCACGGTTGCCCCGGCCAGACCGGCCTCTTTGGCCTTGCGGACGATCCATTCGTAAAGCGGGAGCCCCTCGTGCCAGTCGCTTTCGCCGATGAAGATCCTCATCAACTGACCGTCTTTAGGGAGCATCTTGCACCTCAGACTATGGTTGAGAGACTGAAGCCTAGCCAAACGGCGGCGAGGCCAACGACAACGTGCAACCCCACGTTCATCAACCCGAGCAGGAACTGCCCGTCGCGGAGCATCTCCATCGTCTCGCCGCCGAACGTCGAGAAGGTGGTGAATCCACCCAGCAATCCGATGAAGAGGAACGCCCGCAAGCCGGAGCGCAAAGCCGGCAGGTTCTCCACCCAGCCCGCCAGAAACCCGATTGCCAGGCAGCCGATTACATTTACACCCAGCGTACCGAGCGGAAAGACGCTTGTGGCGGAGAGCCGCTGAATCCAACCTCCCACAAGGAAGCGCAGCACCGAGCCGACAAACCCACCCACGCCGACGATGAGAATTTCCCGCATGGCGACAATCGAACCCATTCTAGTGACGGGTGCCACTGCTGGCTCGTCCAGCAGTGCGAAGGACAACCGCCGCAAAGACACTGCTGGACAAGCCAGCAGTGGCACCCTGCAACAACCCACGGAACAAGCTGATATAGATCGCTACTTCAGCTCTTTGATCTTGATATTACGGAACCAGATCGGCGCGCCGGCGTGTTTGCCTTGCAGGCCGATCTTGCCCTTGGTCGGCAGCGTGGCCAGCGGGTTGCTCAGCCAGGGCGGAATTTTCGAGCCGTCCGGGTTGGTTTTGGCCGATGTGTACTTGCTCATGTCAATCGACGTTACGTGCTTGCCGTTGAGCACGACGTCGATGTTCTTATCGCGGCAGGTGATGGTGAAGCGGTTCCACTGGCCCGGCTTCTTCACCGCGCTTTCGGTCGGCCCCACATGGCCGAAGATGGCCCCGCAGTGCCAACTCTTGGGCGCGTCGGCCCATTTGGCCGCATGATCGTCGGCGATTT
Organism: uncultured Planctomycetaceae bacterium; assembly: GCA_964505115.1. Classification (GTDB taxonomy): domain Bacteria; phylum Planctomycetota; class Planctomycetia; order Pirellulales; family Thermoguttaceae; genus CAZDHN01. Next base: position 5,948 of record CAZDHN010000026.1, on the reverse strand, counting down.
GGACCTCGACCGAGTTGGGTATCCAGCGATCGGCGTTGCTGCAGTAGACGATAACACCGCTGTTCGAGCCGACGGCGGTTCTGAATTCCAGGTCGAGCACGAAATTGTCGTAATCGCGATTAGTCCAGATGGCCTGATCCTCACTGGCCGTCAGAACGCCGTCGGTCGTCGTCCAAACGCCCTTCGGCTTGACCGCGTTGGACAGATCGGGCGCGAACAACGCCTGCCAACTGGACGAGTCGGGATGAGATTTGTCGGGGGCCTTTGGGGCTTCAGCCAAAGCCGAGCCCGCCAGGAAAAGGTATCCCAACATGAACAAAACGCATTTTCTCATGGTTGCTCCTTCAGAATAATTTGCATGGAAATGGTCTGTCACATCTTGTTTGATGGTTGGTTGTGGGGTGCCACTGGCGTCTCGCCAGTGCTGACTAGCCCGGAGCTTGTTGGTTGGTATTCCCAGAGCCCACGGCGCGTCAGTCGATTCGTGACGGCACAAGCGAGAACCCGCACGTACGCGCAACGATCATCTGGAACACGAACGAGCAAGCTCCGGTTTGTATTGCACTGGCGAGACGCCAGTGGCACCCATGCCATCACCTTATCGGTGACAGACCGCTAGTATCCCGCGCGGGCCCCGATGTCGTCAAGTGGACCGATTCCGGACTATTTGCCGGTAGGCGCCTTTGCAACCTGGCCGATCAGCCGCAGTAGTTCCTGGCGGATTTTGGTCGCGGCGTCCACTTCCAGGCAGCTCGAGGTGGCCGGCCAGGTGGTGTAGCCGCCCAGCTTGTGCTGCTCGGGCGGCGGAAGGTAGCCGCGGTAGCCGTTGGCCAATTCGATGTTGAAACAGGGTCGCATCGGGCTGGCGGCGCGGATTTCCAACGCGGTCGAGGCGTACATCTCGCATGGATTGGCCGTGATTGCCAGGTCGCCGATGCGGAACGCCTGGAGGTAGACGGGCAGGGTCGGCGGGAACTCGGCCAGTTGCAGAGTTTGGTCGGCATAGACCTTCTTCCAGCCGTGCGCCTTGCCCTTCCAGGTGCCCGCTTTGACGGCCTTGGCCCACTCGATCCGTTTGGCGTCGGGCAGTCGGACGCCCAGTTTGATGGCCGAATGCCCAACGGCCAGCGGCACCCGATCATGATATTCGATCTCGCGGCAGACGCGAAGCACCTCCTCGGCCAATGTGTTGCCGACCTCTTTCTGTTTCTCGTAGCCGCCGCCGGGGCCGCCCGTGTCGCCGCTGTTACTGTTTGCCATCATGCCGACGAAGGGCGGATCGGCACTGTTGGCCTTACTGGACACGTCGGCCTTCATCAGCTCGCCCAGCCGGTTGGCGAAGTGGCCAAAATAGTCGGCCGTCACGTCGCCCCGCTTGTCCCCCGATACGTAGTGGATCGAGTAGCTGGCCAGCACGGCCATCGGTCGGCCGTCAGCATGTTGCAGGCCGAGCACGCCGACCTGTGGGTCGACGGGGCTGGTTACGTTCTTGCCCGGGCCGCCCATCCGAGCTCGATCGGTTTGTTCGCCGAACGGGTTGAGGCCGAACGTGCCGGGCTTCAACAGGTTGCGGCGGCAGCGGGTGAATTCCGGCTTGCTGCCCACGCCCCAGCCGACCTTGGCCGGAGCGAGGTTCTTAATCGCCATCGAGACGGCATCCGCGATCCGCTCGCTCACTAGGTCGTAGTACTTGAGGTCCAGCTCGGTGGTCTCCATGCCGACGCGCGGGACGGCATGAGCGTGCGTGGCCGAGATGCAGATTCGGTCGGGTGACAGGCCGGTTTGCTTCTGCACCAACTCCTTCGCTCGGTTCATCACCTTGTCGTAGATGATCGTGGCGTCGCAGACGACGAAGGCGATTCGCTCCCGGCCGTCGTCCAACACGATCGCCCGGGCGTTAAGCGGCGTGATGATACGCTTGGACGGGCCGCGTTTGGAGATCGGTCCGCTCAGCGAGACACCCAGCGGCGGCGTAATATCGGCGGTAGCCGCCCCGGCCGACAACCTGCCGGCCGCCTTGCTATCGTCGCCCAAGGCAATTCGAGCACCCGCGGCCACGGCAGCCGCCTGAAGTGCGGCGGATTTCACGAAACGCCGCCGACTGATGGTTCGGTTTGTTCTCGTCATTGTTGGGTAACCTCGCCTTTTGAAGTTGTTGCAGTTGATTCAAATGTCGTTCCTCGTTCCCATGCTTTGCCTGGGGACGGGCGATTGGGACGCTTTGCGTCCGCCGAGGCGCAGAAGCAGGTTACTACGAGGCAGGGCCGCAAAGCGGCCAAACGCGCGTTGCGACGCAAAGCATCGTAACGAGGAATTGTTAGCTTACTTCTTCTTTGCTGTCGGCCAGAGGGAGTTGATAGCTTCGACGGTCTGGTCGACCAGTGCCTGGCCGCCTTCCGGCCCAACCTGGCAGCTTGCGGCAATTGCACTGTAGCTGCCGCCTTTGACTGCTTTGGCGGTCGGCAAATATGAACCGGATCGCTCGCCGGTCAGTTGGATGACGAAGGTCTGCACCGCCTTGCTTCGGGCCTTGATGCGAATCCCGAAGTCGGTGTAAAGCTCGAAGGGGTTGGTGCAGATGGCTATGTCGCCCAATCGGATCGCGTGGAACTGCCGCTCGTAGAGGTCGCCCGGCTTCTGGCTCTCGTAGCGATCGACAACCTTCTTCTGCCAGAGCATCTTGCGTCTGTTGGCCGGGTTCTTCGAGAGGCTTTCAACCTGGGCCTTGGCCGCCGCGTATTGTTCCTTGGTGACCTGCCAAATCGGTAGCTTGAAGGTTTTGACCAGATGCGTCATCTTCACGTCGGTGCGGATGTCGTCCTTGGCCACTTCATGGGCTTCGTCGACCGCCTGATCCAGTCGCCGGGCGATTTCTTGGAGGCGAGTGAGCTTTCGCAGTTTGAGCATGCGCGATTCGGCCGCCCGATTGTACCGCAAGTGCGGCGATTGGTCGCCGGCCGCCCCGCACCAACCGAGCACGCAGAGGTCCTTGCCATACTGCTTGTGCAGCAGTTCGCGTGTTTCGTGCCAGAAATCGGCGTTGACGGCCTTGCGGCTCTCGACCTCCTGGGAGGGACAGGCCACGTCGACCGCCATGGCGATCAGCTTCTTTTGGGCGTTCCAGAAAAAGAGCACGTCGATGTTGTGGTCTTCGTAGCCTTCGATGGAGCGGAAGTCGGGCCGATTCGTCTTGCCGTACATTTGGGCATGGCCGTCGGCGTAGGACACGCGACGGTTGATCGCAATGACCGCGTGCCCCAGTCCCCAACTCACTCCGCCCTGCTTGCGGCCGTTCCAGGCCTTGACCGATATCTCGGTGAGCCGCTCGAGCAGGAAGTCGACGTACTCGGCCGGTTGAATAACGCCTTCCTTGGGAATGACGTACTTGCCTTCAACCATTACCGGCGCGGTGTGAGTATGGGTTGCGTTGACAAACAATTTTTCCGAGTCGAAGTCGGGTAGCTTGGCCTTGACCATCGCCTGGAGTCGCGATTCGATGTCCTCGCGAATCACCACCAAGTCGCAAGAGATCATAATCGCCTGGTCCAGCACCTTATCGCCGTCGCGCGATTCCAGCGCTACCACGCTGGCCGTGACGGGACTCTCCACCTCCTTTGCCACCCGGGTGTGGAATTGGCCGGAAAGGGCGACCGGTCGCTCGGGCGTAATGCTGGTGTGGGCCGTGCCGACCATAAGCTCGGCCGCGTCGGCTGGCGTAGCGTGACCAAACCACGCGATTGTCAGGCAAACCAGCCCAGCGGCAATCAGATTACGCCCGGCACGGAAGTTCATGGGGTAATGGCGGAGATCGGTGTTCATCGCAGTGCTCCCAGTTCAAGTTGATGTGTGGCGGGGTGACGAAATCGTGAATTTTCAGTGTAACGAATTGCAAAGCGTTGTCAATTATAATATATTGCAACCAGATTATGGTTTTATGCATTCGGACGGCTGATACAAAGCCGCGACCGGTGGTCGCGCTGGAAGCTGGTCCCCTCTCCCTTTGGGAGAGGGGAGACTTTCTGTCATCCAGCCCCTGGTGTGGGCAAAACAAACCACCAAACACAAAAGGTGTTCATCCGATGCCCAAGATACGCCACGTCGCTCTGATTTGCAACGTTTCCCGCCCGTACGACCGCCGGATTATTGCGGGGATTGCCCGGTACGTCCGCGAGGTCGGCACCTGGAGCCTCTATGCCGAGGAGGACCCGGTCCAGAAGCTTCCCGACCTGCCGACCTGGCATGGCGACGGGATAATCGCCGATTTTGACGACAAAAAGGTGGCCGCGGCCCTGAAGGGCGTGAAGATCCCCATCGTGGGAATTGGCGGCGGACGCGGCTGGTACGAGCCGGACTCGGAAATCCCCTATTTCCATACCGACAACACGAGTATCGCGAGCCTGGCTGCCCGGCATCTTCTGGACCGCGGGCTCAGCCGCTTCGCCTACTGCGGCTACTCGCCGACACGCGTCAACGTTTGGTCGTCCGAGCGAGGTCGGGTGTTCAAGCAGACGGTCGAGGAGGCCGGGTTCTCCTGCAGCATGTATACCGGGCGACGGGCGGTCGCCAGACGTTGGGCCGACCTGCAACGCGGACTGTCCGAGTGGCTGGCGTTGCTGGAGCGGCCTGTCGGGTTGATGGCCTGCAACGACGCCCGGGCAAGGCACGTGCTGGAGGCCTGCCGAACCATCGGCGCCCGCGTGCCGGACGACGTGGCCGTGGTCGGCGTGGACAACGACGAAATTATGTGCGAGTTGAGCCGCCCGTCGCTAACCAGCGTCGAGCAGGGCACTATCCGCATGGGATACGAGGCTGCCGCTCTGTTGGATAAACTGATGGCCGGTCGAAAGCCGCGCAAGCGCAAGTACCTCGTCGAGCCCGACGGCGTGGTCGCCCGCCAATCGACCGACATCCTGGCGGTGGAAGATCCGCAGGTACGTCGGGCGATTCGCTTCATTCGCGAGCATGCTTGCGAGGGAATCCGGTTGCGCGACGTGCTGGCGCAAGTCGACGTCTCCTGCTCGACCCTGGCCAAGCGATTTCGGACCATCCTGGGACGCACAATCCACGGCGAAATCCAGCGCGTGCAGGTCGAGCGGGCAAAACACCTGCTCGGCACGACCGGGCTACCGATCCGCGAGGTCGCCCGAAAGGCCGGCTTCAACTACCTGCAGTACATGACAACCGTATTCCGCCAAGCCACCGGCTGCACGCCCGCCCAGTACAGAAAGCGAATAGCGAGCTAGCAGCGCGGAGACTGTCCCCCTTGACGCTTTGCAAGGGGACAGGTCCATGTTTTCGGCCATCAATGGAAACAAGAATACATCTATCCCATGTCCCGTATCGAGGAGAACTGATGTTTACCTACAGACTCACAACGTCATTGGCTGCAAGCAGATGCATCCCCAGCGCCATTCGGAAAGCTGCACTGGCAATTGGATTGGTTGTCGTGATTCCGGCGGCCCTCGGTGGGCAATCGGCGGCGGCGAAGGATCGCGCGGACCATACGCTTAAGATCGGCTGGGCGGAGGCGGACATAACGCCGGAGGGGCCGGTTCATCTGACCGGGCTTGGAAGGGCGCCTCGGATCACCGACAAGGTCAAGGATCCGATCCAGGCCACCGTCCTGGCCTTGGAGTCCGTTGCGCCCGACCGACCAGGGCGCGCGGTATTGGTCAGTCTCGATCTATTGTCGGCTTCAGAGTGTATTCGCGACAAGGTCAGGGAACACCTGCGGCGGGAGCTACCGGAACTGCCGCCGCGGTCGGTGTTCTTCTTCGCCACCCACGCCCACACGGCGCCCTTCCATTACACCCGCCCGCGATACCAACCCGATTTCGAGCAGACCGATGAGCCCTGGATCTTTCGAAGGCATAACGATGAAGCTTTCGGCCAAGCGCGGAAAGCCATGCCGCCGCTAACCTGCCGGCAGTACGTGAGCTGTGCGTCCA
>CAZDHN010000025.1:0-20024 GCA_964505115.1 uncultured Planctomycetaceae bacterium | reverse complement strand
CTGGCAGCGCCAGGAAACTTGCTGCCAGCAACAACTTACGGAAAACTACGCTTCAACCGGATGAACCGAAAATATGAACTGCCTGCTGCAATACGGAATCGATTCATCGGTTCGGCTGGAGTTTCCCGACGGTGCCCTGCTGTGCGAGTGCGGCAGTCCGCCGCGCGAGCCGCTGGACGATCTGGACGCCGCGCTCCGACGGGCGCTGGCCGAGCCGGTAGATTATCCGCCGCTGGCCCTGGGTGTCACGCCGGGCGACCAGGTAGCGCTGGTGTTGGATCACGCCGTGCCGGGCGCGGCCGAAATCGTTGCCGCGCTCGTCAGTTGCCTCGTCGAGGCCGGCGTCCAAGCGGACGGAATCGGGCTGCTCCGGACCCAAGCCGACGTTGACGCCGGGGCTGGCGATTTCCGCCGGCTGCTCTCCGAAGAATTACTGGAACGCATCAAACTGACGACCCACGATCCGACCAATCGCGACCGGCTGGCCTACCTGTCGGCAACGGAAGAGGGCGAGCCGATTCTGGTGAACCGCGTAATCCACGACGCCGATCTGGTGCTGCCGATCGGTTGCTTTCGCAGCCGGCAGGCGGCCGGATATCACGGCATCCACAGCGCCCTGTTCCCGACCTATTCCGACACGGCCACGCTTTCGCGGTTCCGCTCGCCCGGCTCGTTCGACACGCGCGGACGTCGCAAGAAACAACTCGCCAAGGAGGCCGATCAGGTCGGCTGGCTGTTGGGCGCGGCGTTGACGATCCAAGTCGTGCCAGGGCCCGGCCAAAGCGTGCTGGACATTTTGGCCGGCGAGGCCCAATCCGTGCGGCGGCTCGGCCGGCGGTTGTACGACGAGGCCTGGCGACACTCGCTGTCGCGTCGGGCGGAACTGGTCGTGGCCGCCGTCTCCGGCGGACCAGTCCAGCAAACCTGGCGGAACCTGGGTCGGGCGGTCGGGGCCGCCATGGAGATCGTCGAGCCGGACGGGCAGATCGTGCTCTGCTCCGACCTGTCGGCCGAGCCGGGCCCCGCCATACAACGACTGGTCGGCGAGGATTCTCCGGCCGAGGCGATCAAGCAGATCGAAGGTGACCTTCCGGAAGACACACTGCCGGCCCTGCAAATTGCCCGGGCGCTCGAGCACGGCAGGATTTATTTATTGAGCCGCCTGGAGCAGTCGCTCGTGGAAGACTTGGGGATCGTTCCGCTGGCCGACGCCGAGGATCTTGTCCGGCTGGCTCGCCACTTCGACTCCTGCGTCGTGCTCTCCAACGCATCTTACGCCACGGCAACAATCGAGGAAGAGTAGTATTTCGCAAACGTACTCGTCACGCTCCGCGTGACGAACCTGCATCACGCGGAGCGTGATGAGTACGGCGCGCCCACAACATCAAATACATTAATCATGTCTGACCTATCATCACGCATTGCCCAAAACGTTGCTGAAGTGCGCGGCCGAATTGCCGAGGCGGCAGGGCGGGCGGGCCGCAATGCCGACGAAATCACCCTGGTTGCCGTGACCAAGTACGTCGGCCCGGAGGTCGCCCGAGCACTGGTCCAGGCCGGATGCCGCACGCTGGGCGAAAGCCGGCCGCAACATCTGGAAGAGATGGCCCGGTCGCTCGACGATCTGCCCGTCGACTGGCACATGATCGGCCAGCTTCAGCGCAACAAGGTCCGCCGCACGCTGCCGTTGATCAAGATGATCGAGTCGGTCGACAGCCCGCGACTGATCGAGGCAATCGACCGGATCGCCGGCGAGCTTTCCATTCGGGTGCCCATCTTGCTGGAAGTGAACGTCTCGGGCGAGTCGGCCAAGCACGGGTTCGCGCCGGACGAGATCGAGCCTCACCTGGAAGATTTGGCCCGGCTGAGCAACGTCGAGCCGCGCGGGTTGATGTGCATGGCCGGTTTGGCGGGCGGGCCGGACGACGCCGCGCGTGACTTCGCTCGACTGTTCCAGTTGCGCGAGCGGCTCCGCGCCAACTGTCCGCCGAGCATCACCTTGGATGAGCTGTCGATGGGGATGAGCGGCGATTTCGAGGCGGCTATCGGCGAAGGCTCGACAATCGTTCGCGTCGGCACGGCCTTGCTGTCGGGAGTGCTCCGATGATCGAGCTGGAAGCGCGCCGCGAGGGGACGATCCTTCCGGTTCGCGCCAGGGCGGGCGGCCGATCGAACCAAATCGGCGGCCAGCAGGACGGCCACTTAAAGGTCTCGGTCACTCAATCGCCCGAGAAGGGCAAGGCCAACAAGGCGATAATCGGCGTTCTAGCCAAGGGCCTCTCCCTACGCAAGTCCCAGTTCGAACTCCTCTCCGGCGCCACAAACCCCAAGAAGCGCTTCCTCGTCCGCCAGATTACGGTTGAAGAGTTGCGGGAGCGGATCGACTCGTTGGGGTAGCACCGATGATCTTCCGGACCGGGTAGCCTAGTTCTCGAACCTGGGCTACCCGCTATTGACCGGGAAAGATGCAACACCCTCAACCTTCCTCCACCACTTTCAAGCCCATCAGGTTGGCCAGATGCCGTAGGCTCTGCATGTGGTCGCCGTAGAAGACGACGCGGTGCAGGAGCGTCATGGCGTCTTCGGTCTCCAGAACGCTGCTCCAGTCGGCAGCCATCTTGGCCGCGTCGCGCACCTTCGTGACAATCTGTGTGCGACAACCATGCACGGCCTTTTCCGGGACATCGATTATCTCGCCCGTCGAGGCAAGGATCGTTTCCAGGTTGACCAGCTTGGTGCGGGTGATCTGCTGGCCGATCCGGTACTGCACCTCGGGCACGCAACCGCTGCCGCCGACCTCGGAATGACCGCGCAGCAGATAGGGCGCTTCCTTGCCGGCCGGGCCGTCCATCTTCAATGGGGCCGTGCAGTGGGCGGTCCAGAGGGCGTTACGCGAAGTGTCGAAGGTGGCGTTGCCCTGGAAGCCGGGCCGGTCGATGGCGTACTGGAACAGGAGCATCGTCAGCACCGAGTCCATGTCGCCTTCACAGGCCGCCGGCACGCCCCGGTCGCGAAGCCGGGCGAACGCCAGGCAGGGGAACCCGCGCGAAAGCCAGCCCATGCAGGTCCCCACGGCCAGGGCGTCGGCCTGCTCTTCTTCCACCAGCCGGTCCAACGCGATGCTCACACGGGCCGCCTTCTCGATGTCTTCCTTCGTCGGTTCGAGAATCTGCTTCGCGCCCTTGGTCCATGCTTCGATTTCAGCTCCAACAGCCTTGTCGTCGACCGCCGCGAGCCTCTCGTCAAACTCCTTCTGCTCACAGGCCACCACCTCGGCGCCCAGCCGCTTCTTGACTTCTTCGGGCGAGCAGGCCGCCGTGGTGCCTCGGGCTGGAGGGAACAACAGAATCCTGGTCTGCCGCATCATGGGAATCACGCGCAGTAGACGAAGTGCACGTTCCAACTCACCATAATCGTTGCTGGCCAACAGCGCCACCCGATGACCCGCACGGAGCCATCGAGGCGCATACATCCAATCGTGACCGCTTGCCGGCAAGGAGAAGACGGCCATGGGCCGGCCCGCCTCCAAGATCGGCCCCGCCAGCCGCTTCAAGGCGAAGTTCTGCACGTTGATAACCAGCACGGGCGCTTCCGGCCCCGCTTTGTCCAGAAGCGCTTTGGTCTCCTGATCGCTGTGCGAATGGCCCACGACCAGCTCGATGTTCCCCAGCTTCTTCTCCGCTTCGGCCAGCCGAGCTTTCATCGCCCCGATCTGCTTGTCGTCGGCGCCCCAATTACGGTCGTCCGGCTGCGGCGTGCCCGTGAAGATAACGCATATCTTCGCTTTCTCTCGCGGCTTCGGCGGCGACTCGGCCGCCCGGGCGCACGTCAACGTCGCCCCCGCCAACATCAACCCACCAACTGCCCCAGCTCCCGTCTCAAAGAACTCTCGTCGATTGCAGTGTTCACACATGGTCAATCCCTCCTTCCAAACATGGCCATCGGGTAGCATTCATATAACATCCGCACGACGGGCCTCGGTGGCCCATCGTACTTCTTATGGCTGAAGCGTCACGAGAATCATTGTCGCCATACCCGGGTCAGATTGCAATAAACCGGCGACCGAATGTGCGTGTGGCGGCCGAAGTGCCGCGCCGTTTAGGATCGGAGCAGAAATTAAACCGGCTTTTCCCCACCGGCCCCGTGCCGGTGGCTTGTTGGTTTGGCAACTAATCGACGGGCCACATATTTCTTCCTTTCCTTCTTTCCCGCCCTCTTCGCCTACGGCGAAGAGGGCGGGAAAGAAGGAGGATCGCGGGGGCTGGCCGTTGTAGTTTCCAAACCAACAAGCCACCGGGGCAAGCACGTCGGCTGCAACGTCTTGTTAGAAGGCAGGACGCGCGCCGTTGTCGGGATCGACTTCCCAACGCTAGCGTGGCTCCTTTCCTCCCGGGTTGCTGTGTGTCCATAGTTGGAGGCGTACATGCGTGTCCATCGATACTTTTCGCCCGTACGTCCCATCGTAGACATCGTAAGACTCGGAGTTCTCCAACCAGAACCGTATCAGTCGAGCATTGTGGAGCACGGTCTCGCGAATCCTTGGTGGCAGGGACCTCACTTCGATGCGATCGTAGAGTGCGGCAAGATCTCGCTCTGCCGCACCGAGTTCGCTAACCACGTTCGCAATTTCTGCGATCTTCATCGCCGAAGAAATGGTCGCAGTCCTGTGGCGTGCCTCTTCCTCCTCCTCTCGTTTGCATCTCTTGAAGTAGTCGTCAGATCCGAAGTCCGCCATTGTTCGCTCAAGCTGGCGGCGACTGTAATCCTCGAAGCCGAGATCGGGATAGGCAATGAGACGTCTTGCCAGTGCGAGAGCGAGGGGACGAAGGAGGTTGCCGAGAAGAAAGACTCCGACAAGTGCCCCGATGCCGATCTTCCAGCCGGAGATGAAGAACGCCGTCCCTACCAACAGAAAGACGAGCACGGCGAGGACACCGCTGGTGATTTCCTTGAGACGGCCTCGAAGGAATTTGTTGAGAGTCCAGAGAAAGACCACCAGGACGAGCGGTACTGACCACCAGAGCCACGTCATCGGTCGTGCTTCCCTGTGGATGACGGCTGCTGCCAGGTTGCCGCGCAATCGTAGGTGCGACAGTGTCTCATGGTTTGACCTCCAGTCCTTCTAACGGCCGGCATCACCGGCGGGACGGAAAACCTATGAATACCAAAAACCTCACGGAAGCGCCGGACAGCGTAAGCCCGTCCGGTGCATGCCTTGGTTAGATGCTTGTCGGATATTCATCACTCGGCAACAATATATTCCATGAACCGATCCCGCAGGTCGGTGTCGGCATCTGCCAATCGGCGGAATTCGTCAATCCCACGCTGGAAGCCTCTGACCAGCTCATCAATGTTCAGGGTCAGGCGACCTTTGTGGCTAAACCAGTATCTCTTTCTACGGAGATTGCGCCCCCATGCAACATTGGCACGAGGATAACCATGAACAAAGCCGCAACGAAAGACCTCGTAAAGCCACTCCTCACCGCACGTTTTGCCTCGCGGCGTCGGTGGCCAATTCCTACGGCTAGACTCGGTCACGAAATCGCGCATGCACTGCTGCAAGAATTCGTGGAAACGTGCAAAGTCGGGAGGTCGGCGCCGTGATCCGCCGCGCTTTGGAGGGCCGCCCTTCAAGAGAACCTTGCCGAGCGCATTCATGTAGCAACACACAATAATGCACGTGCCCGAGTTGGTGCAGTGTTTTCCCGCATTCGGATGCTCTTCCGGGTGCTGAGCGTTGTAGGCACCAGTGACGTTCTCGGTCATCCATCGGAGTCTTTTGTCCATCGCGTGTTCCGAACGGGATGCCATGGCGATCTCTTTCATTCAGAGCATCTAACTACTGTTTATTGGGCGCCCGATAATCATTATACGGGCGCGCTTCTGCACAATAACACTCCATGCGATAAGGGTAATGGTAGCACGTAAGTCGCAGGGGAACAACAGGATAGCGGCCGTTGGAGAGAAATGCGGAAATCTGTTATATGGGCAAAAATATGCGCAATAACACTCCGAGCCCCCCAAAAAAACAGCCGCGCGGAGATAAATGGGCGACCAGTGCACAATAACGTTCCAAGCTAAAATTGCCCGGGCGGGTGGAACTGTTGAAGTGTGCCACTGGCTCTGCCAGTGCTTCCATCGGAAGACGACTCCTTTGGACGTGCCATTCATCCCGTGTAGGACCGCCTGTCGCCTTCCGCTCTTACGATGTGCCGCTCCCCTTTCCCGTGCCCATGAACCGATGACACCCCAGAAACACCCAAAGCACTGGCGGAGCCAGTGGCACTCGCGCGCCAATGCCCAACGACGTTCCACCCAATATCGCTGATGCTAGCAAGTAACTCGCACGGGTGCAACGGAGGGCGGGCATGGGCCGGAAAATGGCGGAAAGCGCATCTGGTTACTGTTGATAGTATTGATAGCCAGAGAAGTGCTGTCGTGGTGATTCTTCCAGGGAACACAAATCTACGCTGATCAACGCTTATCGAATCAATTAGCGAAGATTAGCGAAGATCAGTGTTCCTCCTCCCGGCACGCTTGATCACGTTATTCTGACGCTGAACCTCGGCCACGACGGGCGGACCGCTCGGGCGGGGTGGCCAAAAGTGGAGATTGAAATCCGGGCCGTGTTTTGGTACGGTTGTACACTACAGCGGCCTTGGCACCGCCGCGTGTTCTTTGACAAGTTGGAAAGGCGGCTGAACTTCGTTTGGAGTGCGGCGATTCAGCGCCGCTTTCTGTAACTGGTGCGGCCCTCGCTTACGCTTCGGGTTTCTATTGGGGGATGAACGATCCGGGCGGGGCTTCCTCGGGCGAAAAGCGGCGATGAATTGCCGCAGTCCAAAAAGGTCGTAATTGTGAGGGGGTCGCGTGACGTAAGACGTTGTCGGGAAATGGCTTACGGTCTGTACGGCGTTGGAATTCTCTCAAAATGGCCGTCCAATAATTCAAAACGCTTACGCGGCAAGAGGTTACGACGCGAAATCGGGCCAAATCGGGCCGATCGCTTGGTCCGTTGGGGCATGTGGCGGAGACGCCAGGCGTGGTCGCAAGCCGTTGTACGGAAAACGTTTACGCCTACCGGTAGCGGTTGCGGGAATTGTTGATCGCCTGAGAGTTGTTGGTCAACAATTGGACGCAACGCCTCACCCGGCCGCCGAAATATGAAACTCGCCGCTGCTGAAATATCTCGATCAACCAGCCACCCCTTGTGCATAAACCGTTCATCCAATGTCGATAAAATCCAAATAACCTATTGACGGACCACCTCAGACATCTGCTGGCTTGCCCAGCAGTGCGAAGCAAAATCATCCGCAAAACACTGCTGGATAAGCCAGCAGTGGCACCCGCAAAACCCCCTGTAATTAGGTCTTAGCATGATGATCAGATCAATCGCCCAATCCGCCCTGCTGATCGCCTTGGCGGCGTTCTGCCTTTCGGCCGAAGGGGCCGAAGGGGCCGAAGGGAAAAGCCTCTTCGACGGCAAGACGCTCGGCAAGTGGAAGGTGGTCACGGAGTTCGACTTCAAGGAGCACGGCAAAATCCATGTGACCGATGGCAAGCTGATGATCGAGCGGGGCAAACCGGCGGCCGGCGTCAAGTGGAGCGGCAAGTTCCCCAAGAACGACTACGAAGTGACGTTCGAGGCGATGCGGGTCGCCGGCGACGACTTCTTCTGCGGCATGACCTTTCCCACCGCCAAGGGCCCGTTGACGCTGGTCATCGGCGGCTGGGGCGGCTCGGTGACCGGGTTGTCGAGCATTGACGGCGAGCCGGCCGTGGAAAACGAAACCGCCGGTTACCGGGAGTTCAAGCAGAAGAAGTGGTATCGCATTCGCTTGCGAGTAACCGGCCCGAAAATCGAAGCCTGGATAGACAAGGAACAAATCGTCGAGCTAAAGACGGCCGATCGCAAGTTCTCGATCTACTGGGAGATGGAGCCCTGCCTGCCGTTTGGCATTTGCACCTGGAATACCAGCGGCGCGCTGCGCGACATCCGCGTCCGCCCGATCGGGCCCAAGGAGAAGAAGACGGCGGCCAAGCCGGCCGCGACGGCGAAGAAGTGAAACAGCCGGGTTGCCGCAAGATTCCCCTATTCTCCATCGAGCCAGGGGAACCGGCCGTGCCGGCAGGTAGGGCAATCGACCTGCTCGCGGAGCAGGGAAAGGTCGACTTGCCGGATGCGGTTGTCCCAAAGTTCCACCACGCTCAGGCTGGTGGAGACGGCATCCAGATTCCCGCTGAGAATTTTGATCGCCTCGATAGCCTCGATCGAGGCCACCACGCCCACGATTGGCCCCATTACCCCGGCCTCCGCAACGGTGGGCATGCTGCCGGGCTCCGGGCACTCGTGGATCAGACAACGCAGGCAGGCCGTCTTGCCGGGCACGATAGTCATCGTCTGGCCCTCGGCGCCCAGGCAACCGCCGTAAACCCAGGGCAGGCCGTGCTTGACGGCCATGTCGTTGATCAGGAAGCGGGTCTCGAAGTTGTCGGTTCCGTCGACAATCGCATCCACGCCCTGGCAAAACTCTTCAATGTTGGTTTGATCGATGGTGGCAACAATCGGCTCGATCTCGACCGTCGAGTTTATCTGCCCGAGCCGTTCGGCGGCGGCGACCGCCTTGGGCAGGTTTTGGGAGGCGTCTCGTTCGTCGAAGAGTATCTGGCGGTGGAGGTTTGTAACGTCGACATGGTCGTGGTCGACGATTCGCGCCTTTCCGACCCCGGCCCGGACCAGCAGATTGGCAAGCGTGCTACCCAGCGCCCCGCACCCGCAGACCAACACCCGACTCGCCATCAGCCGCCGTTGGCCCTCCTCACCCATGGGCGCGTAGGCCGTCTGTCGCACGTAACGTTCCAGGCCGATCGGCGATTTGGGTTCGTTCGTCATTGTTCCACTCGACCAAGTGTTATTGTACCTGGAGTTATGACATCGCGTATATAAAGCCGCGACCGTTGGTCGCGCTTGGCGTTTCAAAGAACCGCATGCCTTTTCGCTTCGTGCGCGACCAACGGTCGCGGCTTTATAGGTCCTCTTTGAGCACGTCGGCCAAGAAGCGGCCGGTGACGGATTCGGGGCATCTGGCGACTTTTTCCGGAGTACCCCGCACGACCACCTGGCCGCCCCGATCGGCCGCGCCGGGCCCCAAATCGACAATATAGTCGGCCGCCTTCATCATTTGGAGGTTGTGCTCGACGACGATCAGCGAATGGCCGACCGCCAGCAGGGCGTCGAAGCAGTCGAGAAGTTGCACGATGTCGGAGAAATGCAGGCCGGTGGTCGGCTCGTCGAGGATGAACAGGCAGCGGCCCCGTTTGGCCGTCGACATGTAACCGGCCAACTTCAACCGCTGCGCCTCGCCGCCGGAGAGCGTATTGGCCGGTTGCCCCAGCCGCACGTAGTCCAAGCCGACGTCGATCAGCCGTTTCAGTCGGGCTTGGGCCTTCAGCCGGCCGCGGAAGAAGGTGAACGCCTCGCGGACGGTCATCTCCAGCACCTCGGCAATGTTTCTGCCGCGATAGGTGACCTGCAAGATTTCGTCGCGATATCGGGTGCCGCCGCAGGCGCTACAACGCATGTAGACGTCGGCCAGGAACTGCATGTCGATTTCAATATGGCCGTCGCCATGGCAGGTCGGGCAACGGCCGCCGTCGACGTTGAAGCTGAAATGGCTGGGCGTGTAGTTCCGCGTTCGTGCCTCCACCGTGTCGGCGAACACCGCGCGGATTTCGTCGAACACCTTCAGATACGTTACCGGATTCGAGCGCGGCGAACGGCCGATCGGACTCTGATCGACCATTACGACGTCGTCTATCTGCCCGTCGCCGAAAACGTCGTCGTGGTCGTACGGCTTGGGGGCGTCCTTTCGCAATCGGCGGCAGAGGGCCGGATAGAGCGTGTCCTGGATCAGCGTGCTCTTGCCCGATCCGCTTACGCCGGTCACCAGGCAAAGCATCCCCAAGGGCAATTCCACGGTAACGTTTTGCAGGTTGTTACCCCGGGCGCCGGCCAGGCGGATCCAGCCGTGGTTGGGCGTGCGGCGGCGCGCAGCGGCGCAAACACCACGACGCCGGGCGAGGTAGTCGCCGGTCAGGCTGTCGGGAGATTGTTCCATTTCATCGGGCGTGCCCTGGAAGACGATCGCGCCACCCCGTTCGCCCGCCCCGGGCCCAATCTCGATTACCTGGTCGGCCGCCCGAATGATCGACTCCTCGTGCTCGACTACCACCACGGTGTTATCCCGATTGCGCAGGTCGCCGATCGCCTCGATCAGCCGGCCGATATCGCGGGGATGCAGGCCGATCGACGGTTCGTCGAGCACGTAGAGCATGTTGACCAGGCTGGAGCCCAGCGCCGAGGTGAGCGAAACCCGACGCGATTCGCCGCCGCTGAGCGTGCGGACGGTTCGATCCAACGTCAGGTATCCCAAGCCAACCGCTTCGAGATAAGCCAGCCGCGTCTGGATCTCGTTGAGCATCATTCGGCCGACGTAGCGTTGATGGTCGCTCAGCTCCAGGTTGCGGAAGAACTGGGCCGCGTCCTCGACCTTCATGGCCGAGATTTCGGCGATGTTCTTCCCGCCAACCCGCGTGGCCAGGGCTTCCGGGCGCAGCCGGGCGCCGTGGCAGGCCGGACAGGGTCGATAGCTCCGCCAGCGGCTGAGGAAGACCCTGATGTGCATCTTGTATTTCCGCCGCTCCAGCCAGGCGAAGAACCCGTTCAAACCACCCCACTTCCGCTCCGGCACGCCGTTGGTTATCAGATCGAGGTGACGTGGCTCAAGCTGGGCGAAGGGGATGTCGACCGGCAAATCGTACTCGTCGGCAAGCTCCAGCAGATCGGTCAACTCGTGCGCGTAGGCGGGGCTGTTCCAAGGCGCGACGGCACCATCGCCGAGCGACTTGGCCGGGTCGGGGACGACCAGCTCCATGTCGATGTCGATCGTGTTGCCGAACCCTTCGCACTCCGGGCAGGCACCCAGCGGACTGTTGAAGCTGTAAAGTCTCGGCTCGGGCTGAGGGTATTCCAGCCGGCAGTCTTCACAGGACAACTGCGTGCTGAACCCGATCCGCCGCCAGACGCGAGCGTCGATCGAATAATAGCTACCTCTTCCTTTGGATGAAGGCGAATCGTCGACGAAGGCGAAGCATCGCCCTTCGCCCTTGATGAAGGCCGTTTCCAGCGAATCGCGAATTCGCACTTCGCTCGCGCTAGCGGATGCGAGCCGGTCGACCACTATGCAAATCGAGTCGTCGGAACTCTCGTCCGAGACGGCCGGTAGCGGCTCGCCGGCCAGATCAACCGTCCGGCCGCCGACAATCGCGCGAACGAAACCGTCTTCCCGAGCGGCAGCCGCCAGTTGCTCGACGTCGTCATCCTCCGAAACGGCCAACGGGAAGGCGATCATGTATCGGGTGCCGGAGGGCAGTGCGTCGAGCAACTCGGCAGCGCTTTGGGGTGAATCGCGCTGGACTTCCTGTCCGCACTGATGGCAGAAGACGTGGCCGATCTTGGCGAACAGCAGCCGCAGATAGTCGCTCGTCTCGGTGGCCGTCCCCACCGTCGACCGGCTCGAGCGGCCGGTGTTCTTGTTGGTAATGGCGATGGCCGGCGGGATGCCGTCGATCCGCTCGGCGTCGGGTTTCTCCAGCCGGCCGAGGAACTGCCGCGTGTAGGCCGAAAAACTTTCGATGTAGCGGCGTTGCCCCTCGGCATAAAGGGTATCCAGGGCCAGGCTGCTCTTTCCGCTACCGCTGAGGCCGCACAAGACAATCAGCTTGCGGTGCGGAATGTCCAGATCGATAGCCTGGAGGTTGTGAACTTCCACTCCCCGGAGCGAAATAAACCGGGCAGCACCCATACAGCGTCTCCCAGCCGGATATAAGCAGAGCAATCCAAACTCTCATGATATCACGCCGGGAGAACCGCAACCAGTGGCGGGGAAATGTGAGGGGAATTGGGCGAGGGCGCTGAGCCGCCCCGTCCTCGGGGCGGGTGTTAGTCGGGCATCGCAACCCGCGGCTCGGCGCTTTTCGTGGGGCGGGTGTTAGTCGGGCATCATAACCCGCGGCGAGGACGCCGCGGCTCGGTCCTTTCCGAGCGACCGCTACCTCTTCTCGCGACGCTTGGGCGACTTCTTTTCGCGGGCGGGCTTTTCCTTGTCGGCGTCTTTGTCCGACTTTTTGTCGCCGCCACCCGTCTCGTCGATGTCGTTCATGATCTTCGAGACGTCGCCGTCGGGATCTTTGTCGTTCTCGGCGCCTTCGGCGAACGGATCGTGTTCTTCCTCTTCTTTGCCCGGCTTGTCGCGATTCTCCAGGTCATCGATGCTCTTGTCGATGGCGGGCACGCCGCGGCCGGGAGGCAAGGGCTTTTCGCCCGTGTTGGCCTTATCAAGCGCCCGGCCAAGCGGGCTAGCGGCCGCCTCCCACGGAGGGCGGCCTTCCTCTTCCGCCGACTCCTCGGGCATCTCTTCGATCATCGAGACGGGGATCTGGAAGTTCAGCCTACCGCTGGCGCCGAAGGAAATAGCGGGCAGTTCGAGTCGGAGAAACTCTGCCTTGTCGATCGGCGGCTCGAAGATCACGGCATCGACGAGCGACTTTCCCGGGTAGATGGACCCCGAATCGTCTTGACCCTCGACCAGTGCTCCGCCGTAGGTCTTTTTCGTCTTTTGCGTGTACTTGTTGTCGAAGTTATCGGTGAGCGACACGCCCACGTTCCGATCGCCCCAGCTCTTGTACTCCAGCTTCTTCGTGGCGTTGGTGTTTTGCAGTTCGAGCTTGACGACCAGTGCTTCGGTCTTGGGCCGGGCGCCGCGACCGGTGGACTTGAGCATTCTGGGGCGGCCTATCTGGGCCGAGACGACCTTCACCCGAACGTCACCGCGCTTGATCGACTCCTTGGAAGCGTCCGCCCACTCGCCCTCCGCTTGTGTCTCGCCATCGGTGGTCGACGGCTCTTCCGCCGTGCCCGACCCGGAACCGGCCTCCTTCGGCTTCTCTTCCGCGGCCCCCTCGGTGTCGATGATGTCTTCCTCCTCGAACGATTTTGCCCCGGCGCCCTTGTCGCCGGACGCCTTGGCCGTCTCGGGATCCTTGCCCGACATCATCACTGCCGCTGCAATAACGCACAGCGCAACGATCGCCAGCAACAGTCCGCCGACCAGCATCATGTTGCCGGGTTTCTTCTTCTTTGCGGTGGGCACCGCGCTGCCGGCTCGACCGATACCGCGGGCTGCCGGAGAACTCTCGGCGCCTATGAAGGCGAACTGGTCGGACGCGGCCGCTTCGGCTTCTACGGGGCCGGCCTGCACCGGGGTGCCTACCGGGGGTGGCACTTTGGCGGCCGGCTCGGCGGGCTTTTCCTCGGGTACGGCGGGTGGTTCTTCCAAGGGCTTGGCGACGCGCGGGGCGGCCGGCTTGGCCTTGGGCGGCATCTTGGCCGGCGCCTTGGATTGGGTCGCTTGCGGCAACTCCTCTTCCAGCGGCTTGGCCTTCAGCACGGCCTGCGAATCGCTGACCGGCTCCGATTTCGCTTGCTGGACAGACGCCTGCTGAGTTGGCGCCGCCTGGTCCGATGGAAACAGACCCTTCACTCGACCGGCCGGCACCCAGGATCCGTCGGCACCTTGGCGTACCGGGTCGTCGGGCTGGATTCGGCCTTTGTCGGCCATCGATTTGAGTGCTTGCGCGGACAACGGGCCGCGTTCGTGCCCCGCTATCTTACAGAACCATTGACTCGCCATTCCCCACACCTTCAATCAGACAAGTTGTAGCAAGGATCCGTTTCAAGGGGTAAATCACTCACATCGTACTCCTCACGCTCCGCGTGAGGGAACAACATCACGCGGAGCGTGATGAGTACAAATGAGTACATGTGCCAATACATTCCAGTTTAGTGTTTCCGGCCGCCTCCCGCCAGCGAAAAAGGGCCGCCAGCGAAAAAGGGCCGCGACCGGCGCTCATTCTCCGATTTTGCCTCCCGACAGTTCGCCGGCCGCCCAAGTCGCCAATTTCTCGCGGAATATCTTGGCATTGTGGCGGATATCGACGGGAAACGAGGGGTGGAAGAGGAAATCGGCGATTCCCTCGGTTAGCGGGTTGGAGTGACCCAATTGTCGAACTTCCCCAAGGATCTCCTCCCGCTCGGCGTCGGTTTGCGGCGTCTTTTCAGCCAGGGGCTCCAGCACGATAACGGGTCGTTGGGCGCCGGCCGGCCCCACGCCGACCAAGGCACTGCGAAAGACGGCCGGGTGGCGGTTGAAAATCGCCTCGCAACATACCGGATACATCGGCCCCCCGGCTGTCAGCACGCGATGTGCCAGCCGGCCACAGAACCAGAACCGCTCCTCCCGGTCGAGATAACCCAAGTCGCCCATGCGATGCCAGACATCCGACCCGTCGGCTATCTTGGCCAAAGCGTTCGCTTTCGGACGATTGAAATATTCCCTGGTGACGACCGGCCCGCGGACGATCAGCTCGCCAATCTCGCCGGTCGGCAACTCGTCGGCCTCCTTGATGGAGCGAATCGGCCGCTGAACAATGCGGATTACCCGCCAATCGATCCCGGCGAAGCGCCTACCCACGCAGACGCCGGCCCCCTCTTGGGTTTTTTCGGCCGTGCGGTCAAGCACCTCGGAGGCCGATATCGAGGCCACCGGCAGCGCCTCGGTCGCCCCGTAGGGCGTGTGCATTTCGCCGGCCGGATGAATGCAGGCCGTCATCCGCTGCAATACGTCGACCGGAACCGGAGCGCCGGCCGAGAGCACCCGACGCACCGTGGGAAGCCGAACGTCTCGATCCTGGCAATAGCGGCCAACCCGATTCCAGATGGCGGGCGAGCCGAAGGTTTGCGTCACCTTCCAGTCGGCGGCCGCCTCGATAATCTTGGCCGGATCAACTTCGGCCGGCCGCGAGGGGTCCATGTCGGGAATAACGGCCGTGGCGCCCATCGCACAGTTGAACAATCCGAACAAGGGGAAGCCGGGCAAATCGACCTCGCCCGGATGGATGCCGTAGAAGCCGCCGATCTGATCGACCTGGGCGTCGAAGTTGCCGTGACGATAGACAACTCCCTTTGGCGGACCGGTGCTGCCGGTGGTGAAGATGATGGCCGCCAGATCGTCGGCCCCGCTTTGTGCCATCTCACTGCCTTGGTACGGGCCGCGACGGAGCCGCTTGAGTGTCGAGCCGCCCCAGAACCAACGCCGGCCGACCGTTACGTTGAATCGGGCCTTGCGAAAGCGCCGCCGCAGGAACGTCCGCACCGCCTGAACTGCCGGGATGGCGACGAAGCCCTCCGGCTCCACCTCGGCCAGGCAGCCGATCAAGTTCCGCCGGCCCATGCCCGGATCGATCAGTATGGCCACCATACCCGCCTTGAATAGGCCAAACACGAGCGAAATGAAGTCGACACCCGGCCGTACCAAAAGCGCCAGCCGCGTGCCCGGGGGGATACCCATCTCGCGCAGTCCCCGGGCGATCCGGTCGCTGTCTTCGTCCAATTGGCGAAAAGTGAAATGCCGATACTTCCGCTTCCCCCGCCGATCGTACCCGAGCGGTTCCACCACGGCGATAGCCTCGGGCGTGGCCCGAGCCATTTCAGCCAACCGGGCAGCCACGTTGACGATTTGAGATCGGTCGGGAGCGGTCATTGGAAAGTGTTTTCAATATAAAGCCGCGACCGTTGGTCGCGCTTGAAGTTTCGAAGGATCGTCGCGTTTAGCATAGTCTGCGCGACCAACGGTCGCGGCTTTTTACGACGTAAACGACTGCTGTAGCACGTCGGGCAGAATGCGGCCGAAGCGGTATGAGCGGCCCGTGTCGAGATTGAAAAAGGTGGTAACGGCCGGTCCGAACAGGCTGGGGTCGATGCTGTAGAAATCCCGCCCGTGGCTTTCTAGAATTTGCCGGAACGGCCGGCCGTGTTCGGGCGAGGCGTTGCTGGGTACGCGGGAGCCGACCGAGGCTATTGTGGGTTCGTCGCCCCGGACCCAGAGCGTGACCTCCGAGCCGTAAAGAATCGCGTCGTTGGTTCGGCTCATGCCCGAGATGTCGGCACCGGCGACCGGTGGCAAGGGGGCGGTTCCGAAACCGCTTTCGACGCGATCCAACTCGAACCCCAACTCGAAGAGCTTGTGCATGGCCGCCTCGATCGATCGGGCGACGACCTGCACGGTGCCGGCCTGGCTGGCGGTGGGCGCCACCAGCAGCGTGAGGGCGTCGGGCTCGACGCCGCATTGCCGAGCGATGTGCTGACAGACTTGGGGCGGGGGCAACTGACTGGTTTCCAGCACGCCCACCACGTTCTCGTCAACGTCGAAGTGGCCGATCGACTCGAACAACGTCTCCTTGCCGGCCGCCGCCCGCATGGGGCCGGAGCCGATGGCGAAGTACCCCTCGACGGCAATTCGCCATCCGGCGTATTGCGAGGCCATGCAAGCGGCCACGGGGTAATCGGTTCGGACCATGACACCCGGCATGTGCCAGAACTCGGCAGCCGCGCTGATGAACGAGATATTCCCCAACCCGGCCATGCTGACTTCGGCCAGCAATCGACCGGCTTCGAGTCCGCCCGGTACGTTGACGCCGAAGTCGATGATCCGCGTGCCACTCACATCGTGGTGTACGGCCACCCTCAGGAGATCGGCTGATTCGACGATTTGCCGACAGAGTCCGGCGACATTTTCACTTAATTTCATGGCAACTCACGCTGGGAGTCTGGGTTGTTCTGCCTGGTTCAGACGGGGGTAACACCAATACCGTTCGTGATTCACTGTTAGCCCGGTCGCCTGCGACCGGCTTGTGCGGCGGATTCCCCGGTTTTCCGGTCGCAGGCGACCGGGCTAACATCAATTCCCGCGAAACACGAACAATATTGGGGCTAACACGGCTTGGCACATGTTGTCCACAAACTGGTCGACTTGAACCAGGCGAGAAACGAAGTATCCATGATGGCGTTTTGGCGGCCGCTCTGCAATGCCATAAGGCCTTTAACAGCCGGTTGAAGTAGGGTGCCACTGCTGGCTTGCCCAGCAGTGCGAAGCACAAATCTCGCGGAAAGCACTGCTGGACAAGCCAGCAGTGGCACCCAAAACGGCGCCCCCCTTTGACGAATCGGGGCTTTGCACGCAATAATGGTTGTCTAGCCACTCGTCGTCGGCGTCCGGCGAGGGGCCCCGGCAATGGAGGCCCGTGAACCTGGTCAGGGACGAAAGTCAGCAGCCATAAGCGGTCACCTTCATGTGCTTGGGGCCTCTCGTCGGACGCCGCCGAGTTGGCAGCATCTGGATGGCTTCAAGACAAAGCAGTAGCCGGATTCGCAAGAATTCGGATGGATTGCCTCTGGCGGGCTGAATTCTTGCGAATCCAGCTACAAGTCTGGACGGAATTCTTGTCAGTCCAACTACGAATCTGAAAATCGCAGGCTATTTCGCCTCGTCCAAAAATGTCCGACCAGCCAGCCAACTTGCCTCCGACCGCCGAATCGGGCGATTACGTGGTCATCGCCCGACGCTACCGCCCCCAAACTTTCGACGATCTGGTCGGTCAGGAGCACGTGGCCAAGGCGTTGTCCGGTGCGATTACGGGCAATCGGGTAGGGCACGCCTATCTGTTCACCGGTGCTCGGGGAGTTGGCAAGACTTCCGCCGCCCGAATCCTGGCCAAGGCGCTCAACTGCCAGGAAGGCCCCTCCCCGACGCCCTGCAATAAGTGCGATATCTGCCAAAGCATCAGCGGCGGCAACGATATCGACGTCTTGGAGATCGACGGGGCAAGCAACCGGGGTATCGACGAGATTCGCCAATTGCGGCAGAACGTCGGCGTGCGTCCCAGTCGGGCACGGCTGAAGATATACATCATCGACGAAGTACACATGCTCACGCGCGAGGCCTTCAACGCCTTGCTCAAGACGCTGGAAGAGCCGCCCGAGCACGTTAAATTCATCTTCTGCACGACCGAACCGTCGAAGATTCCCGTCACGATCCTCTCGCGCTGCCAGCGGTTCGATTTTGCCGGCATCGACGCGGTCGCCATCGGCCGGCGTTTGGCGCAAATTGCCGAGTTGGAATCGGTCAGCGCCGATCCGGAAGCAATCGAGCTACTCGCACGCCGGGCAACCGGTTCGATGCGTGACGCCCAGTCGCTGTTCGAGCAACTTCTGGCATTCGCCCCCGACAAGATCGCCCTGTCCGACGTGCATGCCATGCTGGGCACCGCCGACGAAGAGCGGCTGGGTGAATTGGCAGCCCGATTCGTCGCGGGTGACGGCCGGGGCGCGCTGGAAACGATGGCCGCCGCGCTGGGGGAAGGCGTCGAGGTGGCCCAACTTATCGAACAGCTTTTCGTCTACCTCCGCGATTGCATGGCGGCCGCGGTCGGCTGCCCGGCCGAGACTCTGCTGTGCGCTTCGGCGGCCAGCCGGCAGCAGGTTGTCGAGTACGGCCAGCAATTGGGGCTCGAACGGATCCTGGCCGCCATGCAGATTCTCGACCAGACGATGTCTCGCTTGCGATTCAGCAACCAGGCCCGAGTCCTGGCCGAGTTGGCCCTGATGCGCATCTGCAAGCTGGAAGACCTCGACTCACTGCCGGCCCTGATCGCCCAATTGCAGTCGGCCGGGCCAGTGTCCAGTCCTGGCCCGGCTGCGTCATCGCAGGGCCGAACAGTCCGACCGCCGGCGGCTCAAAAAAAAACTGAAAACCCGGCTTCGGCCCAATCTACCCCCCCCCCGCCGGATCCGTCTTCTCCTCCCTCGCCAACTCCAGACGCCGGGCCTGTTGTCGAGCTGACTCAGGAAAACGCGGCTGAAATATGGAGCCAAGTGCTATCCAAAATGTCCGGTCTGGCAGCCGACAATGCCAAGCACTTCGACCGCATAGCAATTTCCGCGCCAAACCGACTGGCAATTAGCTTCAAACCGGGGTATACTTTTCAGAAGTCGATCTGCGAGCGTCCGGATCAGGTCGCCCGATTCGAGAAAGTGCTGGCCGAATTGACCGGCCGCCGGATTCGCGTCGAGTTCAAATTGACGGAGGGCGAGCCGGCCAAGGACGAGCACAAGCCGCCCGTTCAGGCCGTTTCGTCTCACCAGCGATTGCGGCAGGCGTCCGAGCACGAGATGATTCGTCGTGCTGGCGAACTGTTCGGCGCCGAACCGACGCGAGTGGACGGTGGCCCGACGGGCTAGCAGTTTGCAGCATCCTGTTTAACTGGTGGTTGTGGGGTGCCACTGCTGGCTTGTCCAGCAGTGTTTTGGCGGCGATTGTACTTCGCACTGCTGGACAAGCCAGCAGTGGCACCCATCACTTTGGCTGAGACAGACCACAACAGTTCCCGGCTTCGAGACCGCGACTAACCAAGATAGGTGCGATTGATGAACGTATTCAAGGATTTGGGCGGATTGGGCTCGCTGTTGAAGCAGGCGCAAGAGATCGGCGGCCGGATGCAGGGGCTCACCGACGAGTTGAAATCGCGGCGCGTTACCGGTTCGTCCGGCGGTGGGATGGTCGAGGTTGAAGTCAACGGGCTGGTGGAAGTGCTTCGATGCACGATCGACGAAAAACTGATCGCCCAGGGCGACCGCGAACTGATCGAGGACATGGTGGTCGGCGCGGTCAACCAGGCAATCGGCAAGGCCAAGCAGCAGCACGCCGACGCAATGAAATCGCTAACCGGCGGCATGGAAATACCCGGCCTAAGCAACGCCCTAGGCACCTTCCTCGGCAACAAGCCCGATGATAGTGGATAGTGGATAGTGGATAGTGGATAGTTGATAGTTGATAGTGGATAGTTGATAGTGGATAGTTGATAGTTGATAGTGAATAGTGAATAGTGAATAGTTGGTAGTTGGTAGTTGATAGTTGATAGTTCTCGAACTGTCAGCGATAGATGTGTGAGAAATGGATTCGCATTGAAAACATGGGCCCTTGCGCCAGAAGATTTTCTCACTAGCCCCTGCCCCCTTGCTTCCGGCATATTTCACGTTTCCAGCAAGTCAGCATTTACACTTTGAGCAT
>CAZDHN010000024.1:0-20087 GCA_964505115.1 uncultured Planctomycetaceae bacterium | reverse complement strand
AGTGACGAACGGAAAACAACTGGAAATGCTACCGTGTCTAGGCTCATCTTGCCGTGTTTCATCCGTGTTTCATCCGTGTTTCATCCGTGGCTCGGTTCCGTAATGCCGAAAGGCCGTGAACGGTTACGGCTATGCAAGGGTCAATAAACGCCGTCCGAAAAATAGGACCCAGATGCAAGCCGTCGATTACGCGATCATCATCGCCTACTTCGTCATCGTTATCGCCATCTGATTCTGGTATCAGCGCCGGGCGGCGCAGAACCTCGATAGCTATTTCCTCGGCGGCAAGAGCATGCACTGGCTGGCGCTGGCCATGTCGGGCGCGGTCTCCACGTTCGACATCACCGGCACGATGTGGATCGTTACGCTCATCACGCTCTTCGGCATGAAGTCGATGTGGAACCATTGGATGTGGGGGTTCCTGATGGGCGCGTTCTTCCTCGCCTACATGGGCAAGTGGGTGCGAAGGTCGCGCGTGATGACCGGGGCCGAATGGATGGTCACCCGATTCGGCGACGGCCTGGACGGCAGCATCGCCATCCTCGGCCTCTACATCGGCCCAATGTACCTCGTCGGCCACTGGCACACCCGCGCCGCCGTTTGTTTTGCGGTGTCGGCCGTTGCGCTCGTAATGCTCTACTTCATCTGGTATCGGAATTTGCCGGAGGGGGAGTGAGGGGTTGATTGGGGCGGTCGGGATGTGGGCTGGCGGCGGAGGAACTCGTTTGTAGCTGGATTCGCAAGAATTCAGCCGGTGAGCGTAAGTCCGTCTGAATTCTTGCGAATTCAGCTACCACGATGTCGCCGATCCATCGCGGAAGCGGCGAAACTACGGCGCGGGGGCCGAGGTTTGGAATTGCATAAGCGATTTGGCGGGCGAAGTAGCGACCGAAGCTCAACGCCGTAGGCGTTTTACATCGAAGCCCAGGGTCGCGAAGCGCACCCTGGGTAACGGTCGAACAAGCCCCGTCAACCCCAACGGGGTTGGACAAGCGCGCGACGCCATGTAGAACGCTTTCAGCGTTCGTCTGGTGGCCGATGCCTCGCGACCCAGGGTGCGCTTCGCGACCCTGGGCTTGTATAGGATCACCCCATTCGGGGTTGCGGCCATTCCAAAGTTATCTAGCCCGCATTTCTCACCAGCCATCTACTGCGTGGACGGAAGTCCAGCCGTGGCTGCGTCGTGCGGCAGGATTCATCCTCAACGTATTCACCAATACGCCCGCGGATGAATCGCTTGCACTCCTTGCCACGACAGAACTTACGACCTCTCGTGACGATGTTGGTGAGAAATACGGGCTAGGACCACGGATAACGCGGATGGGCACGGATGGCCGGGAATGGCGTCTGGAGGGTACGCAGCCTCAATCATCCGTGCTTATCGGTGTGATCCGTGGTTCCTTACTTCGGCCATCTTTCACACCTGTGCCAGAATAGCCACGTAGTTCTTGCCGTATTTCTTGGCACACTTGGGGCAGGTGGTGTAGAAGAAGTAGAGTTTGTGGATTGGTTTGCCCTTGCCCTGCACGAAGCTCTTCATTTGGGCGATCCACTTTCGCATGTCGCGATAGGGACCCTCGAAGACCTTGGAGAGAAACGTTCCCGAGATGGTGGCCATTTCCGCGTTGGGGATCTCCTTGGTTACTTCGATATAGACGTCGGCGCCCCAGAGGGAGTTTTCGTCCGAGAGGACGACCGGTTGGTCGGGCAGCGCGCCGGCCGCCTCGATGGGGCCCATGTTTCGTATCATGACCGCGCCGAAGTTCAAGGGGATGTGCAAGAAGCTGGTCACCCGATCCTTCACGAAACGCCTGCCTTCCCAGGTGAACTCCTTCTCATCCCACGGCTCGGGGTCGAATGGCGGACAGCATTCATGGCTCTTGTCTGGACTCACCTGTTCTTCTCCTCCAATTCTTGGCCGACGCGAAGGAGAGACGCCGAGCGTCCCTCGCTTACGCTTCGGGCTATGATCATTTGGTGAATGACCCGGCTAGCCATCGTACGCCACGTAGTCGTTTTTCGTGCTAATCTGGCGAAGGCACTCGAAATTTTTTACCGTCGGAATGGCCGCCAATTCCCGGGCCGATTGAATGAAATCAAGCTCAGCCTCCGAGCCCGCGGCGTGTTTGAGCCGGAATACTACCGTGTGACGTATCATTTTTTCCTTTGCTTGCGTGACCAATCTTATTTGAGCAGCCGAAAATCTACAAAAGGGCGTTCCCGTCCGATGACGCTGATAGTAGCAGGCACTTCACGGGAGTGCAACGGGTCAGCCCCGTCACTTGCGGCGGGAAAAGTGGCGAAAAGCGGCCCGTTTTCCGGTCGCGGGTGGCCGGGCTAACTTGTGCGACGGGGCCGTTCTCTCTACACTGGCTGGGGAGGGGCTCGACGCTTCGTGGCAGCAGGAGGATGAACTGGCGATGGACCCGACTATCCTGGCGGTGATGACCGTCTACTTCGTGATCTCGCTCGGCCTGGGGTTTTGGGTGGCGCGGGGTGAGAAGAATCTGGCCGACGACTACTTCCTCGCCGGCCGCAAGCTGCCCTGGTACGCGGTCGCGCTGTCGATGACCGGCTCGAACATCGGCACCGAGCACTTCATCGGCATGGTGGGCACGGCCTACGCCTTCGGCCTGGCGCCCGCTACGTTCGAGTGGGGAAACTTCATCCCCTTCTCGGTGCTCATTTGGATATTCCTGCCCTTCTTCTTCCGCAAAAAACTCTACACGATACCCGAGTTCCTCGAACGACGCTACAACTCCTCCACCCGCTCGGTCTTCGCCGGGCTGACGCTCTTCCACATGGTGCTGGTCGTGCTTGCCCCGGCACTCTACGCCGGCGGACGGATACTCTACGAGATGGGGCTCGATCAGCCCTTGGAATCGTTCAACTGGGAGTTCATGGGTTGCGTGCTGGTGATCTCGGGCGTGACGGCCGCTTACTGCATTTACGGCGGACTGCTCTCGGTCGTCTGGACCGATGTCCTGCAAGTTCTCGTCCTGCTGGTCGGCGGCCTGCTGCTGGTGGTGATCGGCTCGCACGACGCCGGCGGGCTGGCGGCCGTCATCAAGACGAACCTCGACGCCGACCCGGAGCGGATGAGCCTCATCCTGCCGCGCGATCATCCCGTCTCGCCCTGGACCGGCGTGGCCACGTTCTGGTTCACGCTTTCGCTCTGGTATGCGGGCACGAACCAGTTTTATATCCAGCGATGCCTGGGTGCCAAGAGCGAGTGGGACGCCAAGATGGGCGTCGTCGGCTGCGGCTTCATCAAGGTGATACTGCCGTTTATCATCGTCTTTCCCGGGCTGGTGGCCTTCGCCAAGTTTGGGCCCGGGCTGGCCGAGGACGCCGTCTATGTGAAGATGGTCAAGGAGTTCCTGCCTCCGATCGGGCAAGGCGTGCTGCTGGCCGCGCTGGTGGCCGCCATCATGAGCACCGTCTCCAGCGTGCTGAACTCGTCGTCAACGATCTGGTCGATCGACGTTTATCAACGCCACCTGCGCACCAACGCCTCGGAGGCCGATTTGGTTCGGGTGGGCCGCTGGTCGACGTTCGTCATTATCGTGATCGGCACGGCCGCCGCGCCTTTGCTGTTGTGGTGGGAGGGCGGTATCTTCATCTACATCCAAGACATGGCCGCCTTCCTGGCCCCGCCCATCTCGGTCATCTTCCTGGCAGCCTTCCTTTGGCGTCGGGCACACGGTCGGGCGGCAACCTTCACGCTAATCTTCGGGATCATTAGCGGTATTGCCCTGAAGATCTTCGGCGAGACCTGGGGGACCGAGGGTATCGACTGGCTCCAGCCGCTGTTGAACCGGGCGGCGGTCAACTGGGCGATCTGCCTGGTCGCCCTGGTGCTCGGCACGCTGATCATCCCCCAAGACCCGAACGAGAAATACGACCCCGACACGATCTGGAACCCCCGCTGGGCCCGGCTACCCAAGCAGGAACGGCACCTCAACCGCGGCCGCCGCAACCTGATGTTCTGGTGGCTGTTGATGGTGATCGCCTCGGCCAGCCTGTTCGTGATCTTCCGTTGAGAGATATTGGTGGGGCTCGCTACGCTCGACCCACCCTACATTTTCAGTAAGCGATCTTCGTGTTGGGGAGCGACTCTTTGAGTTCATCCAACCCGGCCTTTGAGATGCCGGTTTTGGATAGGTCCAGCTCCTTGAGCTTGGTGAATTTGGCTAGGTGCGGCACCGAAGCGTCGGTGATGGGTACGCCGCGCAGATCGAGTCGGCCCAGGTTGCCGATCGTGGTGAGTTCAGCCAGGCCGGCGTCGGATATCTTCACGTCGCGCATGATCAACGTCCGCAGCCCGCTCAGTTCGCCAAGCGACTTCATCGCGGCATCGCTCAGCGGCGTGGCCATCACGTTAAGCGATTTCAGGTTGGATAGCGCCTTCAGATGCGTGGGTGTCTCGTCGCTGATGGCCGTGCCGCCCAAGTCGAGGAATTCCAGGTCCTTCATGTCTTTGAGATGGGCCAGCCCGCTGCCGTTGATGGCCAGCCGGCGAAGGTCCAGCCGGCGCAGCTTTGTCAGCCCGGCCAGATGTGCCAGACCCTCGTCGGTGATTTGAAAGGCCTGGGCCAGCGACAAATCCTCCAGGCCGGTCATCTGGCCGACGAATTCCAGGCCGTAGTCGCTCACGGCAAGCGAATCCTTGACGGCCAGGCAGCGCAACTGCTTCATCCGGGCGAGATACTCCAGCCCGTTGTCGCTGACGCCGCGGCTGCGGATTCGCAACGCCCGCAGGTTCTTCATGTTGACGAGCAGTTCCAGCCCGCTGTCGCCGATCATGTCGCTGCCGTCCAGATCGAGCGTTTGCAGATTCCCGAGTTGCGAGATGAATTCCAGGCCGCCGTCGCTGATGTAGCTGTCGGTCAGCAGCAGGTCTTCGAGTTTGGGGAATTCCTTGAAGTGCTCGGCGGCCGAATCGGACATGCGCGACAAGCGGTGCAGCCGCAGCCAGCGGAGTTGCTTCAAAGCCGTCAGCGTTTTGACGCCCGCGTCGGTTACGCCGACGTTGTCCAGATCGAGGGCCGTCACGCTCGTCATGCCGGCCAGTGCGGGCATTGAGGCATCGGTGATCCTCGCGCCCTTCAGATGCAAAGTTTGGATATTGGGCAGCGTCGCCAGTTTCTCCACGTCGGCATCCGATAGACTGGCCGCCAGCAGGTCGAGCGCGATCAATCGCCCTTCGTCGTCGAACTCAGTCCGGCCGCTCCACTGTTGGATCTGTTCCACGAGCGGCGCGAAGAGTTCAGCGTCGCCCTTCGGCGCTTCGGCCGGCGCGGCATCTTGTTTTGCCTCGGGCGCGGCTTCGGGAACTTCTTTAGACGCCGGGGTATCGCCGGGTGGCGCGGACGGGCATCCGCTGTTGACGACTATCGCGCATCCGACAAAACACAGCTTCAGCCATCGACTCATCTGGCAGACTCCTTTCATACGTCCGTCCTAATCAACGGCCAACCGGCGTGACCGAGGTTTTCTTGGTCGGCTTAAGCCGCAGGTCCGGTACGCCGGGTACGTCGACGCCGCGATTGCCCAGCGAGTGAGCGAAGGCCGGCTTCTCGGCGTCCTTGGCGGAGGCCAAAGCCTTTTTGAGCGCGGCGGTGGCCTTAGCGCCGGGTAGACGTTCCAACGCCATGCGGGCGTCCTCGCGCAGATCGGCGTTTGCCAGCAGGGCGGCCACCGGCTCGACGGCCTCTTCGCCGGCAATCTGCCACGTCATCCAAATCGCATCGCGGCGCAACTGCACGGGCTGGTCACTCTTGATCAGCTTAATCAACTCGGACGACACGGCCCGCGCTTCATCGTCCGCGCCGGGCCGACCGGCGTGGTAAACGATGTTCTGAATCGCCCGATTGGCCGCGCGAGCCACCTCCAACTCGTCACCGGCGGCGATCTTGGCAAGCGGCCCCACGGCCGCAGCCCCGGTTGGTCCCGCGCCGTCGCGGGCGGCGGCACGCACGGCGTCGTCCTTGTCTTGAATTTGCTCGATCAGAGCATCAACTGTCAGCGTTTTCATCGAGTGTATCCTTGATTATTAGACTGTTACGAACCAAGTTCCGCGCAAAATGGCAAGAAGTTGGAAAAGTTCACGATGGTTCCGGCTCGTCCGGGTTATAGGTATGGTCGGAATCAGCCTTTCCTCCGGCGGGAATACGGAAGCCACTAAATCGCATAGGGGTAGCGTTGCGCGCGGCCCATCAGACGTTGGGCCTGCGGGTCGCCGACGATTTCACGCTTGGCCTGGTCCCACTTGAGTTTGCGGCCCAGGAGGAACGCGAGGTTGCCGAGAACCGTGAGGATCGCCACGTCGGCAGCGGCTTCGATATTCATGATCGTGTTCTTACCGGTCTTGATGCCTTCGAACCAATCTTCCTTGTGACCGGGGCTCTTGTAAACATCCTTCGCGCCGGCGCCCGGTTTCCACTCGCGGGCTTTCTTCTCGGCCCAGGTGCCGCCGTCGCCACCCCAGTGGGTGAAGGTGCCCTGGTCGCCGTGATAGACGGCTCCGTAACCCGGCCGGGAGATGCGGCCGCCCGGCTCGTCGCCGGTCCGTTCTTCTGGAGGCGCCGGTTCGCCGGGCTGATTCCAGGTGAGCACCCAATCGGGGTCCTTGAAGGTGTACTTAACGTTGATCTTCACGGCCGAATCCCAGAGCCCCTTGCGCGGCGCTTCGCCCGTCGCTTCGACCTCGACGGGCCCGGTGCCGTCGGCATTCATCCACCACATGGCACAGCTCATCACATGCGCGCCCCGGTCGCGGATTTGTCCTCCGCCCGACTCCATCAGCCAGCGGAACACGCCGTGGCAATGGCCCCGATTGTACGGTCGCCAGCGGAGCGGGCCGAGCCAGAAATCCCAGTCCAACTCGGCCGGCGGATCGCTGTCGGGAGCGAAGCCGCCGGTGGGACTTGGGTAATGGAAGCAATCGACCCGGCTAATGCGGCCGATATTGCCGTTGACCAGATATCGATGAGCCAGATATGCCTCGGGCTGACTGCGTCCTTGCGAGCCGACTTGTACCGCGATGCCGGCCTTCTTGGCGGCGGCGATCATCGAGCGGCCCTCTTCGATCGTGCAGCAGGCGGGCTTCTCGACGTAAACGTGCTTGCCACGCTCGGCCGCGTGACACATATGCACGGCGTGCCAATGGTCGGGCGTGGCAACAACCACGGCGTCGATATCCTTGCGGTCGATCAGGTAGCGGTAGTCGCGATAACAATCGGCCTGCGATCCGGCGGTGCGGGAGGCGTTTGCCAGCCGCTTTTCGTCGATGTCGCAGACGGCGGCCAGATTGACCTCGCCACGCTTCAGACGGCCCGCCATGTCTCGCAAGTGATATCCGCCCATGCCGCCCACGCCAATGTGGCCGAAGGTCAGGCGGTCGTTTGCTCCGGCGGCTCCCTGCGCGGCCAGCACGCCGGAGGGGATAACCTGGGGCGCGGCAACCGCGCCCGCCGCAACCGCCGAGCCGGCGGTCTTCAAAAACGTACGGCGTGGAACGCCTCGTGACTTATCTTTCATAATTTCTCCTATTCTCGTTCACTATTATTGACCCTTGCAAAAATCAATAGGCATCTGAATCAGCCTTGAGCTTGGCCTACAAACCCGGGCTTGTCAAGCATGGGCCGAGAAGCCGTCCAAGAGGGGCTTCTAGTACCACTGCGCAAGGTTTGGCTGATCTATCGTTTAGCCGGCGGGCTTGCCCGCCACGTTGGGCGGTATCAATACGATCAAACACAAACGCGGCGGGCAAGCCCGCCGGCTAAACAACTTGGCGCGCCAAAACAACTACGGTGTCTTTCTCTGCCGGGCAGCCTCTTCGTATGATATAAATTCCGCGTCAACTTCCGCGAAATCGAGCCACTGCTTGGCGAGCCGCTGAAGTTCCTTATTTTGAAAATCGAACCACTGCTCGCGAAGATCGTCCATGTCCGCCAGAGCGCTCTTGAAATTGCTGAACGGCTTTTTCCACGAGAGCACCTTGGCGAGCAGATCCTGATCCGCGCCTTCAGGAAGGGCCTCCACGAATTTCTCCATGATCCGGAATCCCTTACGTGAACCGATCGACTCGATCCTGAGGTATCTGCTCGGATTGTCGTCGATCTTATCGATCACCTCCCGTTGCTCGGGTCCGTCATAATCTTCATACGTGACCAGGATCTCGCCCGTCTGTCTGTCGAGATAGCCCGTGCGGAAGCTGCCGTCATCATCCAGCAGATCAACCAGATCCGAGCCTATGATTTTGATTTTTCCCATCTCTGTCTCCTGCGCTTCACAACGTGGGAATCATCGAACCAGTGACCGTGCTTCGGCGCGGTTGCTGGATAACGGTGGATTTCATTATTCGATCCCGATACTGTGCTTGCCATTTGCCTCGGCAGACATGGCTCTTACCAGTGCTCTCAGCATAATACCAAAAGCATGGACTTCCCCTGAACTCAGTTCGAAATCCTCGTTTTCCTCGAACCCATCGAACTCTGCCAGACGAGCATCTGCACGCGTCGAGTTGTGCATAATGCAGTTGCGCAGCAATGATGCTTTGCGTAACTCCGTTTCCTGTTCTCCTGAAATGGTGAATCCGTAGCGCTCTCTGAGTTCGGCCACAATGTCCGTCATGTTCTTGTATAAGAGTTCTAGAATCTGTCTCTTAACCATCTGGTCCAGGATGTCGGCTTTCGATTGTGACGCTATGATTTCGGAGTACGGCAGTTTCCGGTCCCTGGGCAACATGGCCGGACGCGAAAAAAGGATTGCTCCGATCAGGTCTGTCAGAAAACTCTCAAAGTACGAGTAGCCGAGAAGAAAAGCGGCATGAACAAGCTGCTTTCTGTATGTTCCATATACTTCAGGGAGACTTTCCGCCGACTGACCGAACCAAGGTAGTCGTTCCCGCCGGAGCAGATGGAACACTTCTTCGTGAGAGAGCCCCATGAATGCAATCAGGGAGTCAAATTGCTCGATTAGTCGATTGAGTAGCTGTGCTTGGTCTTTCATGTTCTGTCGCATCAAACGAATAGCGTTCTATCCCTTGTCGCGCAGCGACAGGCGATAAATGGTGGTTGAACTGAGCCGCGGAGCGCCCGCGGGAGTCTATTGGGGATTGTATCAGAGGGGCGGGCGGCTGGGTAGAGTTTTGGCAGGCGGTGGGCAGGCGAAATTCGGCGGCGGAGTCGTGCCGGGATCCATGAGTTTACCGAAGAAGCGTACCGAACCACGTTTGGCGAGGTTTCCAGCCAAGCATCGCCGGGAAAACGTCGGAAAGCACACCTGGTGCGCCGTGAATATGCGGCGGGGAGGCGTGAGTTCGTGGACGGGGTTGATGTTTAGCCTCGGTCGCCAGACCGGGATGTAAACCAACGCCCCCGGCATGGCCACCGGGGCTAAACGCTCCACACATCCCTGGAAGTTAGGCCGGAACACCTTGTCTCGCCCGACGGAGGCAACACTTCTTGTACTTCTTCCCGCTGCCGCAAGGGCATGGTGAATTGCGGCCTACTCTTCGGGGTCGCCGAAGCATTGCCCCCGCAAGGAAGCTCTTGGTGTCCTGGCGGAACATCCCCTGGAGCATTTGATACATCCGTGGGTTCTTCCGTTGAAGAACCTCCGGCGCCTCGAAGAGGTATTCGGTCAGAACGGCGAAATACTCTGCTTCGTTCGTGTAGGCGTACTGATTGATGTGCGACCGGCCTTTGGGAGGTTCGGTTAGCTCTTTGCCCATCCACTCGATCCAGGGGCGAACAACTTCCGGGGAGATTCCGGCGGGGATGCCGTCCACGGTTCCATCGGCCTTGTCCACCAGATGGGCAAACTCATGAATCCCAACATTCCGCTTGTCCTTGGGATTGGTAAAACCACCGATCAAGTCGGGCTTGGAAAGAACCATCACGCCGCTTAGGTGTCCCAAGCCGACCATGCCCAAGGTATCGGCGTCCTCATCGGTGCGGTAGTTGCGTCCGAATGCCGATGGGTAAATCAACACTTCACCCAGCCCGGCATATTCCCAATCAGGAAAACCAAAGATGGGGATGATTGCACTGGCGGCGACCAGCACCCGGCAGAGGTCGTCCACTTCCGTTCGTATTCCGGTGATCCGCACCTCATCTAGGAAGATCTTGACGAGTTGCCGAAACCTCTCCCTGTCGGAATCATTCAGCGCGTTGTAGTAGGCGACATGTGTTTCGAGCATCACCTCCCAATCGCGGGCAAACGGCCTCTTCATCACTTCCATTCGCCGCAAGCACCGCCGTCTCGTGAGCCAGTAGACGAGCGTGCCTAGTAGAATGGTCGGGAGAAACGGGGGGTGGAAGTAGCCGACGATACCCAGCACCACAGCCACCAGACCCGCAAGCACAATAGCAAGCCGTCGGTTCCGGCGGTTCGATTCAGGTGTGATGAGCACGGCTTACTTCTCCGATCTTGATACGAAGCAGGTTGGAACAACAGGGCCAACGACTCTGCCAGTGCGCATGTTCCCTCGTGTATGCATCTACCCCTTTCACGGCGAGAAGCAGGCGATGGTGCCGTCGGATAGGGAGATGAAGAGGCGGCCGCGGGCGGCGATTAGGCCGTCGAAGACGGGCGGGGTGTCGAGCGGCTGGTCGGTGAGTTGCTTGCCGTCGGCGGCCGAAAGGGCTGCCAGTCGGGCGCCCTTGCGACCTTCGAGGGCGGCCAGGGGATCCTTGGGGTCCAAAACGTCCGGCTGGCCGGCCACGAAGAGTACGTCGGCCGTCTTGACCATGGCCCAAACGCGAATCGGCACCCAAGTCTTCCAAAGCGGCAGCTCCGCCCGGGTGTAGCCGATCCACTTGTCGACGCCGAAGGAGGGGGCGTCGATTCCCGGATTGCCCTTGCGAGGAATGTGCGACTGCGGCAACCACTCGAGCGGCTTCCGCGCGCCCGGCTCGCCCACGATCTGCGGCTCGTTGCCGTTGGCGTCGGCGAAGAGCAGGTAGCCCTCCTTGGCGGGAAAGAA
Source organism: uncultured Planctomycetaceae bacterium (assembly GCA_964505115.1). Classification (GTDB taxonomy): domain Bacteria; phylum Planctomycetota; class Planctomycetia; order Pirellulales; family Thermoguttaceae; genus CAZDHN01. The sequence goes on along the minus strand of CAZDHN010000024.1, from coordinate 9,094 downwards.
CATCAGGCTGTGACAGTTGCGGCGGTAGAAGACACGCAGGGCGTAAGTCCGCTCGTCGTCGACCACCAGCAGTTGACCGGACTTGGGCGCCTGGTTGGCCAACTGGAAGCCGGGCCAACGCTTCGAGTACATCCAGAAAGTGCGGTTGTACCAGGAATCGTCCAGCAGCCCGGATGTCGAGAAGACGTGCAGCCCGGTGTTCAACTCACCCTTGGTCGAGAGCACCGGGCCATGCACCTCTTCGAGTTGCGGTGTAAGCTGCTTCTGCCGCATGAAGATATGCCCGCCCTCGGCCACGAGTACGTCGGAGTTCGCCCCCATCAGGTAGAAGGCAAAGTCGCGGTTCTTCTCGCGGTTGGGGAACGGACCCTCAAGCGTGGTCTTGCGAAGCAGCTTGCCGGTGGACGGGTCAAGTGCGTAAACGCGAATGCCGCCGTCGAGATAGGTCGAACGGCCGGCGGCCACGTAGGCCACGCCATCGCTGACCAGCACACTGCCGTGCACGGGCCAGACCGATTCGATCTGGTCGAAGTAGCCAATCCGCACGTCGCGCGGAGCGGCCAGGAACCGCCAAGCGAGCCGGCCGTCGGCCGCGTCGAGGCAGTAGACGTTGCCGTCGGCCGAGCCGAACAGCACCCGGCCCTTGTGGATGGTGGGCGGCGAGTCGACCCGCCCGCCGGCCACGTATTGCCAAACGGGCTTGCCGGTGGCCGCATCCAGGGCATGGACGGTGTGCGCGTCGGCCTGAGCCACGTAGACCTGATCGCCGACCGCCACGGGTGCCGTCAGCTTGCCGCCCAGCTTCGTTCGCCAGGCACGCTTCACGTTGGGCGATACGGCCGATTTGGTCGAACCGTGTCGGGCCGGGTCGTGGCGGAAGGTGGGCCAATCGGCCGAGGTCGGAGGTCGGAGGTCGGAAGTCGGAGAGGAATAGGCGGGGCCCTTGGTGAGGCGCTGGTCGTCGGGCAGGGGCTTGGCGCGGCGGGGGCGCTGGGCGGCTACGGCGGCGAAGCCTAGCAGCTTCGAGCCGGGCTGGCAAAAGCACTGATCGCTGGGCATGTAGAGCAGCCCGTTGGCCGGCATGATACCCAGCTTGCACGCGCCGCGGAGCCAGTTGTCCTGCGAGTGGTTGTCGCCCTCCAGGTCCATGAACTCGGCGCCTTCCATGCCGCTGATGATGTAACGCTCGGTGGCCTTGTTGCGGTAGCAGCGGTGATGGTGTTCCGGGCTGCGGAGCCGGCGGACGACGATTTGCCGCTTCTGTTCGCCCGTGCGCAGGTCGTATCCGACCGCCATGGCATCTTCGCTCTTGGTAATCGGCTTGAGCTCCTCGTCGATGGCGACCATGCCACGCCAGACGACGCCGTCGACCACAAACAGGTCGACACTCTCGCCACCGTTGGATGGCGGAACCTCTTCATTGCGCCAAAGCAGCCTGCCATCGGTCGCGTCGCGAGCTTCGAGCGTGTTGCCCGCGTAGACCAGCGTAACGCCGTCGTGTACGACCAGCGTCCGGCGCCGCTTGGTAGACGTTTCGGCCTGCCAAAGCTGCTCACCGTCGGAAAGGTTCAAGGCGACCAGATACTTGTTCATCAGGTAGAAGACGCGGCCGGCGTCGATGGCCAGGAAGAGTGACTGAACATTCTCCACGTCCTTCCGCCAGAGCACCTTGCCCGAGTCGCCGGACACGGCAATCAGCCTCGAGGGGACTTTCTTGCGCTCGCCTCTTCGCTTGGCTGCCGACGAGGCTTCCGGCCGCGAGAGAACCAGCACGACGCCTTCGGCGGCCAGTATATTGTTGGCGGGAGCCGTTTCCTTGACGGTCGAAAGCACCTCGCCGGTTGCCGCGTCGAGGATCGATAGCGGTCCGCGGTAGCCGAGCGTGGCGTAGAGCCGGTCGCCCTCGGCGACCAACCGCCGCTGGTTCTCGTTGGGTACGACGGTCCGGCCGCCGCGAATCTCCGTCCAGTCGATGTCTTTGAAGCGTTTCTCCGCCCACTCGGGCCAACCCCAAGATTGCACGGGCCGCTTCCAGAGCAGCTTGCCGTTGTAGGCGTCGCGGCAGATGATCGACCAGCGTTCGGGCAAGCGCTGATCGGTGATGCCGACCGGGCCCTCGTCGAAGAAGTAGAACAGCCGCCCGCCGGACGATACCAATGCCTCGATGCCCGACGGCGTCTCGTGACTTCGCAGCCAGAGCGGCGGGGCGATCCATTGCAGTGAGCGGGGCGGGCCGACTTGCCGGTCGTTGGCCACCGCATTGTTGCCGGCGTCGTGCAGGAAGTGCGTCCACTCGTCGATGTCGTCCGGCACCGGCTTGACGCTCTTCCGCCAGCCTTCGGCTCCCTTCACGTAGGCCACGCCGCCGGGCGCCAGCACGCGAAGCACCTCCTCCCGCGAGACCTGGCCGGGCCGCTCGACCACGATCAGATTGATGAGGTTATTGGCGTAGGGCAACGTGGAGTTGGAGAGAAGATCGACGGAGACCGGGCCGTAGACTGATTGCTCGGCGACATACCGCCGGGCAGCTTCGACGTTAACCGGCTCGGCGTCGAGCCCCTGTACCGTGTACTTCTCGCCGGCCCCAAGCGCGGCCGTCAAGCGGCCGTCAGCGCAACCGAGATGCACGACCAGACCGCCCCGCACGCCGCTGGCGTCGAGTATTTGCCGGGCCGTGTCGGCCGGCGTGGCCGCATCGGCTGTCGGCATACCGCGGCAGATCGCCACGGCCAGGATCAACGCTAGGACTCGAATGGCGGTGCGCAAGGTGGCGAACATTGCAGTCCTCGTTTCCATGGTGTTTTGGGTTATCGTTCGTCGGGTGGGTCAAGCGAAACGAGACCCAAGCGTGCCCTCTACTAATAACCCCCGGCCCCCGTTGCTGTCAAGCACTTGCGACGTTTGCCGCCGGCAGCTATTGTCAAATCCGCGTGGCAGGATCGTGCTACCACCTTGACTGCAATAGCCGCCAGCGGAAGCTGGCGGTTGCCTTGCGGCTCATTCACGCTATTCGATGAGAAATGTCATGTAGTGCCGGGCAACCGCCAGCTTCCGTCGGCGGCTATTATCAAATCGCTTCGTGAGGGATTTCGGGCTTCCTTCTAACCCGTCTCCCGCTCGGCCAGTACGATTGCGAGAGATCAGGAGAAAGCCACGATGAACTCGAAACAACGCGTACACGCCGCGCTGCGACGCGAGCCGGTCGATCGCCTGCCCATCTTCATGTGGTTCCACCCGGAAACCAGGGTTCTCCTGGCCGAACTGTTCGAGGTCCTGGCGGCCAGCGTCGATGTCGTCTTGGGTAACGACGTGCGAATGACCTGAAGAGGGAAAAGGGGACATTCTACTTATTCGCGGATAAGTAGAATGTCCCCTTTGTTTCCCCCTTTGTTTCCCCGGATCGGCAACTCTGGGATGATTCCGTTTCAGTTCCCGATACATCAGCATCCCGATACCGAAGTGCGGTGGATGCCAATTGGCCGTATTGCACAGACAACTCAAGTAGAAGATGGCCATCCGGTCGGCCGCACTGCGGTAGGCCTCGATTCCAGTGGCCCGATAGGCCTGGTTCAGCCCAATAACCAAGGGCTTATAGCTGTTTCGCTTGGAACTCCAATTGGCGCATGAAGTCCGGCGAGGATCGAGCCGACCGGTGTCCATCTGCCAGTTGACAAACAAGTCGGCCAGGAGCCGAATCCACGGCAGGGCCGGAAGCTCTTCTTGACGGATTCCGCAGTGCCCGATTCCGCAGTGCCCGATTCCGCGGTGCCCGATTCCGCCGCCCGTGCCGGTGAACTACCCAGCGCCAGGGCTCCCATGCCCGCGCCGGCGGCCACGCTGAAAAAGTCGCGGCGCGAGACGTTTTCTCTTCTGCTCACGGGGAGTGATTCTCTTCTACTCATGGGGAGTGGTTGCCTTTCTCAGATTCTGTGAATTTGTGTCAGAGCCTCCAGCGTCCAGCCGAAAAGCCAGGCCAGATTGCACTTCGGCCGCGGTTGAGACTTGCCGCTGATCTTCCAGTAACCGCCCCGCTGAAGGCATTCTTCGTCCAGATGGGCAAGCATCCAATCCTTGGCGGCGAGGGCTTTGGTACGATAAGCGGTATCGTCCTCGGCAAGGAACCCGGCCTCGCGCACGCGGAGATACGAAAGGATCGCTCCGGCAGTCATCCCCATCCACTTGTCGTCCCGGCCTGACATCCCGCAGGCGCCGTCCTCAAATTGGCAGGCGTCGAACTGCCACTTCATCGATCGGACGCATTTCTGGCGACTACCCTGCTTGATGTCCGCGCTTTTCGTGACGCGGCTCAGTTGCGTCAGGTAGAGGATCGCCTCGATCGAGGTCCATCCCCAACTAACCTCATAGGCGCGCGCGTGGAAGTGCTCGAAATGTGCGTTATCGGTGGGGGCGACCACCCAACTCCCGTTGGCTGGGGACCAGACGCCCTGGTACGTCATCGGCACGCAGTCCCTGAGAAAGTAGCCGGCCAGTGCCTCGGCATGTGCCAAGACGTCGGGCCTCTTGGTGACGGCATGGTAGCTCATCAGCCCACAACCGATGGCTGCATTGTCATCTGAATTGGCGGCGTCCATTTTGCGGCTGTTGGGGCTCACGTAGCCGTTTCGGAAGCAACTGCCTCGGTCCCAGCGATATTCCAGCAGTGTGCCGTACAGCGCCTTCGCCTCGTCGTCCCACTCGGTCTGGCGAGGGTGATGACGTCGAGAGTCCTGGCAGGGGATCAGCCCAATGCCGGCGCGGGCCGCGGTGAAGCCGGTCCGATCGCGAGTTGCGGTCAGGTAGAAGCCCCAGTACCGGTCGGCCGCCGTCTTGTACGACGGGTCCCCCGTGGCCTCCCAGGCACGATACATCGCACTGGAAATGTAGCAAAGCACGAAGAGTTTGCGATCGGTGATCGCCGCCGGGATTCGCTTGGGGTCAAGCCGGCCCTCCGAATTCTGCCACTGGACAAACTTGTCGGCCAGGAATCGAACCTGCGCTATCGCCGGAAGCTCCCTTGGGGCTTTCTTGTCCGAGTTGGCGGTGCCGGACTCCGCCGCTCGTGCCGGGGAATTGCCCAGCACGAGGGCTCCCACGCCCGCGCTGGCCGTAACGCCGAAAAAGTTGCGTCGCGAGATTTCTTCTTTTCTATTCATCGAGTGGCTCTCCAATACTAGAGGACTTTGTGACAGCGTGGAGCCGCGACCGGTGGTCGTGACCGAGGAATGGTTGCGGTTGCCGGTCGTCCGGCTTCAACGGGATGTTGCGGGGGGGGGGGCTGTTCCGGGCCTAGTCGAGCGTGACGACCTCGCCGTCGGCGCGGTGGGCCAGGGCCTGATGGATTTTCGTATCCAGATTGTACGGTATCGTATGGACCGAACCGTCGCAAAAAACGCAGTTCCACCCACCCGAGTGCGGGCTGCCGTAGGCCCATGTCCACATGCCGGGTCTATCCTGCATGCACGGCAATCGGGCCTCGTGTGCCATGTTCAGCACGCAATTATTGTCGCCGATATACATGGAGAAAGTGTCGTTACCATCCCAGCCGTCGAGGTAGTGGTCGGGCGACATGTATTTCTCCCCGACCATGTAGGTGTTGCTGGTGCCGTCCCTGACATGCGCGACTTGCACTTCACTACGTTGGCAGCAGATGCCGGTGCCCTTGTACCAGTCGTTGGTTTCCCCAACCCAAACCGTGTTGGGATTATCACCAGCGGCCAGAGTCGTCACCGTGTAATGACCGACGCTGGCATAGCGGGTGCCCGAATTGGCGACGTAGTCGCTTCGGGCGGCCTGCTCGGGCCGATCGGCGTTGAGACACTCCTCGGCAGCGCCCGGGTTGACGACGAAGGGATATGCCACCGCGCGTCGCCGCGAAGGGCAGTTCATTATCGCCAGGGGCGTTTCCAGCGTTTGCCTGGCCCCGGCCTTTTGGCCCGGCGTGATGGTATGAGGTTCACCGTCGGCGGCCAACTCCCAGAGTGCTGCCTGCTCGATGTAGGGCAGTATATTGAATACCCAGCCACCCGGCTGCGCCTTGCCCGCCCCGCGGTCCGGATCACCCACCCAGGCACAGCCCCAGCCGCCGGTGGGAAAATGGCCGTGGGCTTCGTGATGGGTGAGGAAGGCCAGCCCGACCTGCTTGAGGTTGTTCAAACACTGCAGGCTTCGCGCGGCCTCGCGCGCCGACTGCACGGCCGGCAAGAGCAGAGAAATAAGGATGCCGATGATGGTTATCACCACCAGAAGCTCAACCAAGGTGAAGCCGCGTCGCATCATCTTGACTCCATGGCTAGCGGTCGACTCATACGGCCCGCTCATGGCCGCCGTCGAGATCGTAATCGATAACCAAGCAGTCCCAACATGGCCAGTGTCAAAAGGACCATGCTCGATGGCTCGGGAGTCTGGCTGAACACGATATTGTCCATGCTGATATCCTTAACATTGTAGAGGCTTGCGTAGTGCAGGGTAATCTGACTGCCCAGCCCCGTCAGGCCGGTATCGATGGTCGCGTTGCCGCTGAATGCGAACGAATAAGGGCTGCTGCCATCCACGGATATGTTCACCAAACCCGACTTAATGCCCACGATGTCCAGCGACTCGATCCACACGAGATATCCCGGATCGGCCGTGAACGTCACGTCGTCGGTCTGATTGGGCCAGCCCGGAACGGGGTAGAGGTCGTTGGGCGTCCACTTGATCTGGTCGTCGTGGGTGTGGTAGTGGTCGGTTAAGCCGTTGTCTGGAACACGATCCATATCCGGCCATTGCACGGTTACGTTGGGAGTGTTGTAGCTGCTGATTCCCGAAGCGTTGACGCTGCCCCAGTCGTCGAGTAAGCCTCTGTCACTTACCTGTACCTGCGGGCTACCGGGCGGTATTAACCTGTCAAACCCAGTGCCGTTGGCATCAAGCACCGTTCCCATGGCTGGCCCCGTCGCCAGACCACAGAGCATCGCACCGGACAAACACAGTATCAGAAGAACTCGCATGCCATTCATCGCTTGCCTCCTTCAACATGGAAAGAACCAGATGTATCTAATACCAGCTAAGCTGTACGTTTCCACGGTCCGCCTCTTCTTTTGCCCGCTTCATGCCCATTCGGCGATGTTGCCGCGCCAGCCGTTCGGCATCGTCGGGACAGTCTTTTTCGATGGCCTCGATAATCGCCAGATGCTCTTGATAGGACTCGTCGTACCGCTGTTGGTATTCCGGTGAAGGATTGTCCACGGCGATCATGGGAATCCAGCACATTTGCATTGAGCGGATCAGCGTCTCGCTATCACTGATCGCAAACATTCCATCGTGCAGGTCGCGGTCCATCAAATGGACTGTCTCGCGATCGTCGAAAGCTCGCTCCAAGCAGTCTTTGCGCATTCTCGCCACAATCGCCTTGAGCCTCTCGATATCATCGCGAGTCGCTCGGCGGCAACACAGTCGGGCCGCCAGACCGTCGAGGACGGCACGAACCTCGGCCGCGTCCATGAAGCCTTCCACCGTCAACTCGCGCACCGTGAACCCGATCCCAGGCTGTGACGTGACCAGCCCCAGGGTCCGCAAATCCATCAGCACCTCGCGCACCAGATTCACCGACGCGCCCAACTCCCGAGCCAAGGTATGCTGCATCAGTTGCGACCCGGCAGGCAGACGGCCATCCAGAATCATCTCGCGCAACGTCCCCTCCACGCGCTTCCGCGTTTCCCGCGGCTTCCGAAGAGTCAATGTTGCTTGTGTCGACACGCCGCGTTCCTTATTGGGCCACCTAGCACAAGGGCGAATAGAGAAATCGAGTACCTCTCAAACGATTTGTGATCGTTTCAGATCGTCTCTAATATAACAGAAACTATCGCGAGGTCAATAGTCCTGCCTGAAGATCGGCCGAATTCCAGACGTTCGATTTGGCAATACGCACAATGGGGTAGTGCGCACCACACCTATCGGCCAGGTCTACCCCGCTGGCCTTCGCGATAACTCCTGAGATGCCCCCGGTTTGACGGACACTCCAACTGCTTGATTTTGTCAGTTAGACCGAACTTGGGACAGATTTTCGCCGTGGCGTTGCTGCATCTGCTTTAATCGCAAGGGGTTACGGATAATTGCGCGAGCTATCTTGCCTATTTTGCACCCATGTAACTATATAATCGATGGTTGACAGTAGTGGTTGTGATGGCATAATCGCTACCCATGTACATTGAGGGAAAAGGAAAATAGACAAGACTTTTCTCATCGCGGAGCCGATGGAAGGGGGAAAGGGGACATTCTACTTATTCGCGGATAAGTAGAATGTCCCCTTTGTTTCCCCCCTTTGTTTCCCCTTTGTTTCCTCTGGACCAGATCGACTTCTCTGCCGGTCCGCTGGGGATGCTGGACCACGGGGCGTTCAGGAACGTCATAAAGGCGATTGGCTTCGTCATGGACACGGAGTGCGAGCCAGTCTGACGGAGAACAACGGCCAATGACCGACAAACAGTGGGAAAATCTCCTGCGAATCCTTGACGGCGAACTGCTTTGCCCGATCCCCTCCGGCTTTCTCGTCGACGGGCCGTGGGTGTGCGGCGTCAACAACCTTCGCCTGATGGACTACTTCACCGACCCGGCGGTCTGGCTTCGCGGCAATCTGGAAGCGGTCCAGCGATTTCCCGACGTGTTCTGGCTACCCGGTTTTTGGGCGGAATTCGGCATGATCTCGAACCCGCCGTCGTTCGGCGCGAAGTGTATCTGGCCGGAAGACGGCTTTCCCACCTGCGAATCCATCCTTCGCGACCATTCGGATATCGCCAGTCTTCAACAACCCAACGTCCGCACGGACGGGCTTCTGCCCTTTATCATCCAGCGACTCAAGCAGTGTCGGCCCGCGATCGAGGCGGCCGGACATCGGATTCGATTCGCCTGTTCCCACGGCCCGATCACGATTGCTTCCTATCTGCTGGGCCATAATGAATTCTTCATCGCTTGCCGAACGGAAACCGAAGCAGTCCATCAACTCCTGGAAATCACCACCCGCTTCGTGACCGACTGGCTGACCTATCAGAAGGAAGAGTGTCCCTCGATCGACGGCATTCTGGTTCTCGAAGACTTGATGGGCTTTGTTGGCGAG